>NZ_AYTW01000008.1 GCF_002752635.1 Mesotoga sp. Brook.08.105.5.1 | reverse complement strand
TGCGTAGAATGTCCTTGTGATCATGCCATCGCTACCACCCCGCCGGAAGATATTCGCGTTTCAGTCAGTCTTCGCTCATATCTGCTGTCTTCGCCCGGTGTGCAAGGACTCGACTTCCGGAACTGTAGTCTCGAGGCTACTCGTGCGTTCACTTTCGTTATGGCCTGACCACTCGCTCACCATACTTAATATGGCTTTGTCAATAGACTTCAGTGGTTCAGTTTCCTTCCCCACTGCTATCCAAGCTACGGGGCTCTGACTTCTTCCCCGGTGGGCCTTTTTCTCCCACTGAACATTCTTGCCTTAGCTGGACGTGCACACCCTCCGCCACTTTGTGGCCCTCCTCCCTCAAGGGAGGACCTAAGATCATCATCCAAAGAGCTTGATAGGTCTTGAAGCTCTGCTCGGAGAACGGTGAACCGATAACGGACAACCATTTTCTTATTCAACTTGCACCTTGGAACTTGCAACTGCTCTTCTCGGAGAACGGTGGACCGTTGACGGTGGACTTGAGATGCTTCCTGCCGAAGGCAGCTTTCGTCTCATTTCACCAGTGACTGGTTCTTCTCTCGTGAGCGTAGCGAACCTCTCCACAACGCTCTTTCTCGTCGATTAATCTTATCGGAGAACGGTGGACCGTTGACGGTTGACCTGAGAGGCTTGCTTCGAAGCAGCATCACTTAATCATCTCCAATAATTCTGAAGCGATGAATTTCTTTGCGTACTTGCTTCCATCTTGCGGAGTCAATATCCCATTTTTGCACAGAGACTCAATAGCCCTTCTCGCGCTAACGTACGTTACACCTAGCTTTTCGCTCGCCTGTGGAATCGTTAGAATTGGGTTTTCAAATAAGTGATCGATGAGAGTCATAGGCAATGAGGACGAAAGAGATCTCACGCGTTGTGTCCAATCGTTCCTCAGATTCATCAATTCCCTAAGTTTCCGCTTCCCAAAGTTTGACTGCTCTAGCACGGCCTCAGTGAAGAATAGTACCCATGCATTCCACTCACCATCGAAACTGACGCTTCTCAGTCTCGAATAGTACTCCAGTCGGTTTGCTTCGAAATAGCCGCTTAGGTATAGACCGGGTTGATTTAACAGACCCCATGAAGTTTTCAGGAGGGCAATCAGTAATCTCCCAACCCTACCATTACCATCGACGAAGGGATGGATTGCCTCGAACTGGTAATGGACAATAGCCAGCTTCACAAGAGGCGGTATTTGCGATTCAGAGTTGATAAACACTTCCAGGTCTGAAAGGCAGCGATTCAACTCTTCCGGAGGCGGGGGAACGAAGTCAGCTTCATTCAACGTGCATCCTGGCTTGCCTATCCAATTCTGTGTCGTTCTAAGCTCTCCCGGGTACGCATGCCCGCCTCTGACGTCCTTCATTAGAATGGCGTGAAGCTCTCTGAAGAGCCTTGTCGAGACAGGCAGGGACTTGATCCTGTCTAGACCGTACTCAAGAGCCTTCAGATAATTTGAAACCTCCCTGACGTCCTCCGGCAAACCTGAGCTCTCAGCCGAGGCTTCAAAAAGGTAAAGATCGCTTATCTCTGAAGTGGCCCCCTCGATCTGAGACGATGATACTGCCTCTTTTCGCAATAGGGGGCGGGTAAGCAATTCCGCGCCCGGACTTCCCGCAAGCAATCCAGAGAATTCGCCCATTGCTCGATTAGCTTCCCCCAGTGCAACAACAAGACTATCTACATAATCAAGCTTCGGCGGCAACGGATCGGGAATAAACGCCCAGTAGGAAAAACCGGAACCTAAAACCTTCTGAACCCTTCCCGGAGAGTCAGCTGAAAAATCTTCTGGTCTCATCCAAACCTCCAAATTGTACAGAAGTATAATTCCTATTGAGTAAATTATACAATAAACACCAAAAGTATAAGTTCCTTCCCTAAAGGAGTCAGAGTTGTGTGAATACACGTACAGATCTATCCAACATCACATCTCCACATGCTGTGCGCTAGAAGTTCCGCGGTACGCTTAAAAGCGGTGAACTCGCTGATCGCTGACGAAGACAACGTTGTCCGTCAACGGTCCGCCGTCCACCGGAAAGAACAGTTCCAAGTTTCATGTTGTCAGTTGCAAGCAGAAGGAATAGTTGTCCGTTGTTGGTTATTGGTAACCCGTCATTCGTCAAGACCCACAGCCCAGATTGTGACCAAGATCAAGTGAGGATGACAAAGTGAGTGGATTTAAGGGCATGCTTCAAAGGTAAGACGCGTCGCCAGCTACTCGTTCTCAGTAGCATCAGATAATTGTGAATGGGTCAGTCGGTTCTTTCCGCCAAACCCCAGACCCTACACTCAATACCCCCCCTGGTGATGCTATTGGAGCTGCTTTCTCTCCTTGTTCTTCGTAGTCTCGAAAAGGTTTTCTCTCGAAGCGAAGCTTCATCTCAAACTCAAAGTGACTTCTCGCTCTAAGATCCGCTGAACGCTTTAAAACATGGTTCACCGTTGACCGTTCAAGATCATGAACCCGTTCACCGCTAAGACCATCCGATCGAGAAAGAGCAATGTCGAGCCGTTCGGTACGCTCACGAGAAGCGAAAATAGGGACTGACAGGTTCCTTATGTCTGTCCCATTTTTCGCGTACTGGAAGAACATTTTTTTTAGCTTTTGCTTTTATAACATGCAGCGTGACACTTGCAACTGTCGTGCGGAGAACGGTGGACCGTTGACGGTGGACTTGAGATGCTTCCTGCCGAAGGCAGCCTTGCGTCCCCGGATGCTTCTCCGGGCATTGCGACCTGGCATGATCCTTGCCAGCCTTGCGTCCCGGCACGGTCTTCGCCGGCATTGCGTCTCATTTCACCAGTGACTGGCTCTCTCTCTTTTCTGTCACGCTCTTTGCCAAAAACGAAGAACAAAGCTGCTAGTTCTGCAACGAAGAACGTCATTACCATAATGCAAAAATGGAGTCGATATTTGTTTATCTGCAATTTCCTCTCCACTTCTGGGCCATGACATGCAATGATATAATTTTTGTGAGGTGAGAACTGATGCAGAGTCTTGATAAGATTCTAAGCGTACTGAAAAACGAAATGCCTTACTTCAGAATGCGCTATCAAATCGAATCGCTGAGAGTCTTCGGTTCTTATGCCCGTGGTGAGCAGAACAAAGAAAGCGATCTAGATCTTCTTGTTCGCTTTGAAGAGAATGCGAACCTAACGCTGATTGATTACATCGACCTCAGGAATGAGCTGTCGAGCCTCCTGTCAGTCAAGATAGATCTTGTTGACGAAAGCACTTTAAAACCTTTAATCGGAGAACATATTCTAAGAGAGGCTATTGAAATTTGAAGCGCGTATACTCAGATTATCTTAATGACATAATGGCTGAAATCGATCTTATTTTTGATTTCTGTAAGGAAATCAAGAACGCTTCCGAATTTCTGAATGACAAAAAAACTGTCAGGGCAACAATCAGAAGCCTCGAGATAATCGGCGAGGCAGTCAAAAAACTACCGAAAGAAATAACCGACAACTACCCCGAGATCCCCTGGAGAAGCATTGCGGGAATGAGAGATATACTAATTCATGAATACTTCGGGGTGAATATGAATCTTGTCTGGAACACGATTCAAAAAGAGTTACTGCCTTTAAGAACTGCCGCCCAAAAGATAATTGACGAGTGAAGTATATTCTGCTGTGAACCAGGATCATTCCACCTGCGTGTATCTATACTCGGGCATTGAGAACCGTGCTGGGTTGTGCGTTGTTGGTAAGAGCCGAGAAAGATTATCGAGAGTTCGCTCACTCACGAGAAGACGAGAACCCCTCTCTCCTGTTTCTCGTCCTCTCTCCTCATCTCGTACCTTCCCGCTCTTACGAACCAAGAACAAAGCTTCTAGCTCCGGAACGAAGAACTGCTCTTTGGTCTTCTGAAGCAAGAACCTGGACGCGCAGCGTCGGAACGAGGAACTTGGGCGCAACGCGCCGGAATCGATCTTCCGATACTATCGGAGAACGGTGAACCGATAACGGACAACCATTTTCTTATTCAACTTGCATCATGGAATTTGCAACTGATGGATTTCTCGGAGAACGGCGGACCGTTGACGGTTGACTTGAGAGGCTTCCTGCCGAACAGCCTCATTCCTACAAGAGTGTGCAAAGACATGTGTAGTACTCAGTAACACTCTCATATAACTCATATGCTGTGGATCCTGAAATAGGCAATTTACAACTACCGGCTCTCTGCAGATATTCAGACAATCTTCTTTTGTGATCCATGAATGCAGAGAGGACTAGATACTCATCCTCAATCAACTCATCCCTGAGACATTCTTCCAGAATCAAGAGCGAAGCAAGAAGAAACCATGGAGAACTAATCGGCTGAATTTCAAATTCAAAAAGCCTTGCGAAGTCTCTTTGGACGGAAAACAGTCTCTCTCTTGCTGACCTTTTCTCTTCCAAAACGCCGGCCTTAGCTAGCTTCTCTAGTTCTAGAAGTACGGCCTTCTGATTGAGAAAGCGATCGATTGCTATTTGATTCGAATTTGCGCTTCCCCTAGTCAGTAAATGGAATATCACCTCTGCCCTGGTAGTAGATCCAAATACTAGTCTCAGTCGAATAAGCAAGTTAGTTATATCTCTTGCGTCGGGCTCAGTGATGTACTTGCTGGAAGTAGTGCCAGCGTGCACTTCAGAAACATCAACCGGTAGTTCAATATGATCGGTCACAACTTTCCGAAGTCTTTTCAAGCGAGAATGATTGATATATTTGAGGTTTACTACGCTCCAGTCCAGGGAGATCTTCTGTAGACGCTTTTCGTGTTTGCAGAAATAACTGGAAAAGCCAATAGCGCTCTCCGGATCACTAAAACATTTCATCGTTTGCTCGGCTCTCGACCAAGCACCAAGATTTACCCACTGGCTCCACAATATCCCAACGGCGTTATCTATAACCAATTTCTTAAAGCTCTTTGGATGCATCATCAAAACCGAGCCTCCGAAAGAGATCGATCAAGATTACTCTAAAAGCCGGCGAGACATCGTGAGTCATTGTTCATTTCGCTGCATCTACAATCTCACTTTCCGTTGCTCTAACTTCATCAGATCATCTACGTGATAGCCGCCTCGGTCAGCCGAAGCATACAACTTAAAGTGAATCTGATCTATTCGCGAAATATAATATACAGAAAGAGAACTTCCAATTTGAACCTTGGTTAGTCGCTTCGAAAATCCTTCGGGCAAACCGAGTTCTACGAGTGATGCCGGTCCGTCGTTTATCCAGTCTCTGGGAAGCCCCAGATCCCTGGCCACTTTTCCGGCAGCGTCTAGAAGCCAAGCCGGGAATTCGGCCCTACTGACGACAATCTGATCCTCGACTTCCTCTGCGAAACAAACCACATCTATATCGCCGTCGTCCTTTGGACCAAACCAAGAGCGTTCAGTGCGGTGCCACCGCAAATAACCAGACCGATTCTCTTAGCAATCCTCTTTATCTGAGAATACAAAGCCTTCAAAGCAACTTCCATATCTGAGAAACTCATATTTCTCTTCATAACATCAGTATATCACATACGATGTATTAGTATATCATATACTATTTCACTTGAAAAAACGCAAGTTGCTATCCCATAAATAGCGGGACTATAGTTTCTCGATGTCAGTCTCTTCCAGCAGCAACTTGGCGCTCCAGCTGTTGTGAATGTTCGTTTTCGATTTGTGAGAAAAAGCCTGATCCTCAATGAAATTTCGTTATATTATACAGGACGATTTGAAGAGATCAGTCCTCCGTCAGCTGTCCAAGAACAAGGACCCGATGAACGATCTATAACATGGTTCGCCGTTGACCGTTCAAGATCATGAACCCGTTCACCGAAAAGGCCGCTCTACGCCAGAAGTTCCGCTGATCGCTTAAGAACGGTGAACCCGCTGGTCGCTGTGGAGAACCGTCCTTCGTGACTCGTCCCAGATCATGGACCCGTCCTTGGGTTGGGAAGAGCTTGAGGTCAGAGGCAAGAGGTCGGAAGAGCGAAGAGATCTTGATCTTCTTACCTCTAGCCTCATTCCCCTTACCTCTGATTTGCCTTTGCACAGAATCTCATACTTCTCATCATTCTCCCCTCTCTCTTTTCTTTCACGCTCTTTGCCAAGAACGAAGAACAAAGCTGCTAGTTCTGCAACGAAGAACGTCATTACCATAATGCAAAAATGGAGTCCTTATTCATCTGCAATTTCCTCTCCACTTCTGGGCCATGACATGCAATGATATAATTTTTATGAGGTGAGAACTGATGCAGAGTCTTGATAAGATTCTAAGCGTACTGAAAGACGAAATGCCTTACTTCAGATTGCGCTATCAAATCGAATCGCTGAGAGTCTTCGGTTCTTATGCCCGTGGTGAGCAGAACAAAGAAAGCGATCTAGATCTTCTTGTTCGCTTTGAAGAGAATGCGAACCTAACGCTGATTGATTACATCGACCTCAGAAATGAACTGTCGAGCCTCTTGTCAGTCAAGATAGATCTTGTTGACGAAAGCACTTTAAAACCTTTAATCGGAGAACATATTCTAAGAGAGGCCATTGAAATTTGAAGCGCGTATACTCAGATTATCTAAATGACATAATAGCTGAAATCGATCTTATTTTCGATTTCTGTAAGGAAATCAAGAACGCTTCCGAATTTCTGAATGACAAGAAAACTGTCAGGGCAACAATCTTAGGAAATCTCTCTGTGAGAATATGACATCCTTTGCAAGCCCAACACCAAGCTTCCAGATATTAAGCCTTTCGATCTCCATCAAGTATCCTCTTCAAAATAAACTGAGGATAATATATCATCTGGAAATCCTCGCTTCAAGTATTCTCGTTGTGTTCATTTTCTTATGTTCTTCAGCTTCCTGGCGCGAAAGCGCCAGCATCACTTCCTGCCGAAGGCAGCCTTGCGTCCCGGCACTGTCTTCGCCGGCATTGCGTCTCATTTCACCAGTGACTGGCTCTCTCTCTTCTCTCGTGAGCGCAGCGAACCTCTCGATGTTCTCTTTCTCAATTGTCTACGTTTGGCCGGCGCAGCCGGAACTGGCCACCGAAGGTGACTGGCTAGTTTTCCTTCCCCGCGAAGCGGGCCTTGCGTCCCCAGATGCTTCTCTGGGCATTGCGACCTGGCGTGATCTTCGCCAGCCTTGCGTCCCGGCATGTTCTTAGCCGGCATTGCGTCCACTGATGCTCCACAGTGCAATGCGTCCCACCGAAGGTGGCATCACTTCCCGCCGAAGCCAGCCATGCGTCCCCAGATGCTCCTCGGCGCATTGCGCCTTTCAACAAAATATGCTCTTCTCGGAGGACGGTGGACCGTTGACGGTTGACCGTTGTCCAAGTCGCACACACGCAGAGAGATCAACGAATTTTCTGATGAAAGAACATGCCACTGCATAACCATCTGAGTTGCTCCATGTCTTCACCGATACCTTAATAATCTGAAAACCTCTTCGTCCAAGTTATCAGTTCATTAGGAGGGCGAACAGCCGTTCGCCCCTACAAGCGGCTCTTTGATCTTTGCCAGCGGGTCCATGCTCTACCCAGCGTCCAGTCTTCAGCGGCTCTTTCCCCGCGAAGCGGGCATTGCGACCTGGCGTGATTCTCGCCAGCCTTGCGTCCCGGCATGTTCTTCGCCGGCATTGTTCTCGCGTAATGTCAAGATGTACTAGCATGCTTTAATATGATACAATTAAAGAACGCAAGTACAGAAGGTGAAACGATGGATGACTTAGAGAAGATCAAACAGATAGCTGCCGAAAACAATGGTTTCATTGAAACCGGTGATGTTGTTGCGGAGGGAATTAGAAAGGAAAAGTTAAGACGACTTCTTGAGTTGGGAGAGGTTGAGAGAGTCTCGCGAGGAAGATACGTTTTATCAGGAAGTATAACAGATGACTACAAGATACTCCAGATGAGGTGCAAATCCTGTATCTTTTCCCACACAACCTCCCTTTATCTATTGGGACTTTCAGACCGGGCGCCATCCCAATACCATATAACAGTATCTCAGGGTTCGAACGTAAGCTATCTCACAGGAGAGTACGATGATCTGGTCTTCCATTATGTAAAACCTTCGCTTGTTAAACTTGGTTTGACCAGTGTCAAATCGCCTTTTGGAAACAGTGTGAGGTCTTACGATTTTGAAAGGACAATCTGCGATCTGCTAAAAGAGAAGGACAAGTTTGATATTCAGATCATCTCAAGTGCCTTGAAAGCGTATTTCAGGGGCAGGCAAGATCTTGGGAAATTGTCAAAATACTCGTGCGTTTTTGGAGTTGAAGATCTCTTGCATACCTACACGGAGGTTCTACTGTGATAAACGCTGAAAAGTTTAAAAACGAGATTCGAAAAATCGCCTCAGAGAAAGGGTTGAATGCGGGAGAGATACTTCACATGTTCATGTTCGAAAGGTTTATTGAGAGATTGGCTAGATCATTTTACAGAGAATCATTCATATTGAAAGGAGGCCTCTTGATTGCTTCCATGATTGGTATAGGAGAGAGAACCACAATAGATATGGATACCACAGTCAAGAACCTTGCAATGAATGAAGGCACGCTAAAAAGGGTTGTGACCGAAATAATCGACACAGCGCTTGATGACGGGGTTAGTTTCACATTCGAGCGAATTGTGCCAATCCGCGAGGAAGACGAATACAACAACTTCCGTATTTCACTAGAAGCTAGATGCGACAGAATCAGAGTTCCGATGAGAATCGACATGACAACCGGAGATGCAATAACTCCCGGAGAAATCGACTACCAGTATCGCTCAATCTTCGGAAAAGAGAAAATCATCATAAAAGCATACACACTTGAAACGATACTCGCCGAGAAATACGAGACCATTTTGAGAAGAAGTGTGTTGAGTTCTCGTCCCAGAGATTTGTACGACGTTCACACTCTTTTCAGACTGAAGAAAGACCAAATCTCTTCAGCTGTTCTAAAAAAAGCAATCGAAAACACTGCGCTCAGGCGAAAATCATCAAATATACTCGCTGATTATGAAAGCATTGTCTCCGAACTCAAGGAATCAGAATACCAGAAAAGACTCTGGAAGAATTATCAAAATGAAAACAGCTATGCCAAAAACATTCAGTTCAACGATGCGGTCGAAACAGTGAAGACAATCGGCGACCTTCTAAAAAAGTCTGATAGACTGAATCTTCATTGAGTAATAGCAATCCCTCCATCCGATCCTGAGACCGAAAGATTCTGACTAGGACCTTCGTCAGAATGACAGAATGCAAGAAAAGACCGTCATCATCATGTTGAGCCTGCCCTAAGAAGCCCGCCCCAATGAAGCCTGCCCTGAAAATGTTCTGTTCAGGGCTCCTGTTTGGGGTCATCCCGTGATGAAACTGCACGGGATCTCGCCCTGAAGATCCGCTATACGCTTAAAAACATGGTTTGCCGTTGACCGTTCAAGATCATGAACCCGTTCACCGCTAAGACCATTCGATCGAGAAAGAGCAATGTCGAGCCGTTCGCTTCGCTCACGAGAAGACGAGAAGCGAAAATAGGGACTGACAGGCTCCTTATGTCTGTCCCATTTTTCGCGTACTGGAAGAACAGTTTTTTTAGCTTTTGCTTTTATAACATGCAGCGTGACACTTGCAACTGACGGACTTCTCGGTGGACGGTGGACCGTTGACGGTGGACTTGAGATGCTTCCTGCCGAAGGCAGCCTTGCGTCCCGGCATGATCCTTTGCCGGCATTGCGTCCACTGATGCTCCTCAGTGCAATGCGTCCCACCGAAGGTGACATCACTTCCTGCCTAAGCCAGCAATGCGTCCCCGAGACGCTTTTCAAAGATTGCATTTATGATGATATAATTGACTCTAGAGTTAGTAACTTACGAGTTAGTAGTTGTGTTGGAGGTTGTTAAATGTTCATCAACAGAGAGAAAGAGCTTGCTTCTCTCAGGAAGCTTAAGAACAGTGGAAAGTTCGAGATGGCCGTTGTATATGGACGTCGAAGAGTGGGTAAGACCGCTCTTCTAAGAGAGTTCTCAAAAGAGATCGAAAGCATCTTCTTTGTCTGCGATGAGGTCAACGAGAAAATGATGCTGCGAAACTTCTCGGAAGTCATTCTAGAACACTTCGGCCAGAAAGACACATTATCTCCATTTGAGTCATGGGAGAAGGCGATTAGGTTCGTTGCGTCCAAAGCAAAGGAAAAGCGTCTTCTGCTAGTAATAGATGAGTACCCATATTTGGCGAATGCTACTAGCTATTTCCCGTCTGTCTTGCAGCGCCTTATAGATCATGAGCTACTTGAAACAAAGCTCTATTTAGTTCTTTGCGGTTCATCTGTGAGTTTCATGGAGAGCGAAGTGCTGGGCAGTAGGAGCCCCTTGTTTGGAAGAAGAACAGCTCAGCTGAGAGTCGAGCCATTCACCTATCGAGAAGCGTCGCTGTTCTTTCCCAAACTGAACAACGAAGAAAAAGTCATCGCGTATGGAATTTTGGGGGGCATCCCGCAGTATCTGCAGAAGTGGAATCAGCATCTTCCACATGGAGAGAACATTGCAAACAACTTTCTCGATACATCGGCGTATCTTTATGCCGAGCCGAGATTCTTGTTGAGACAGGAACTGCGCGAACCTTCCCTCTACAACAGTATAATAGAATCAATTGCCCAAGGCGCTACGCGCCTGAACGAGATAAGCACAAGGGTAGGAGAGCCTAACGATAAAACTGCAAAGTACATAGCTACACTGCTGAACTTAAACATATTGGGACGAGAAGTGCCCGTTACAGAGAAAAACACTTCACGGAAGGCGATCTACTATATCAGAGACAACCTTTTCAGATTCTGGTACACCTTTGTGTTTCCTAACCTCTCGCTTATCGAAACCGGCATGACAGAAGAGCTTCTGGACAAGAAGATCGCTAACGGACTCAGCAAGTATCTCGGCCTAGCTTTCGAAAGCATATGCAGGGACTATTTGTTGTACAAAAGTGGCAGGGGAGAACTACCCTTCAGGATTATGAAGTTGGGCAAGTGGTGGGGAAGCAACCCAGCAACGAAGAAGGAAGAGGAAATTGATCTTCTTGGTCTGGGAGATAATCAAGCGATAATCGGTGAATGCAAGTGGACCAACGCAAGAGTCGGGATAGGCGAACTTGAGAGATTAAGAGAAAAGGGATCGATTATCGCTTGCAAAGACAGGATATTCGTCATCTTTTCCAAGAGCGGATTCACCACAGATCTGCAAGAACTAACTGTAAAAGATGAAAGTGTTTACCTGGTGACCTTAGATGACCTCTTTGCCTGAAATCAAATCGGACCGCTTGTGGTTTCATTAGGACAGACCATCGAATCGATTCCTCCATATTCATGGTGTGTACGAATTACTAAGCTGCCACTATGTCTAAACAAAAATGACGAAAAGCAAGAAAAACTGTCATCCTGATATGCAACTGATCGGGATCTCGCTAAAAGAACCGCTGTGCGCTTAAGAGCAAGGACCCGCTGGTCGCTGACGAAGACAACGTTGTCCGTCAACGGTTCGCCGTCCACCGACCGAGAAGAAGAGCATTTCAAGAGACTTAGAAAGTTTCTTGGCTTTTGCTCTACAACTCGCTACTTGTCACTTGCAACTGTTTCAAAGAACGAATAGCCTTCCCTGGAATCCACTCACCTCGGTCATCCCGTAGTGGTTCTGTTCGGGATCTAATCTCGACCGTCTTGAGCTGCGTACGATGTAAGAGGTTTGAGGCTAGAGGTCAGAAAGGCAAGATCTAATTGCTCTTCTTACCTCTGGCCTCTTACGTCTTTTTTTCCCTTACGCCTAGGAGACCAAGAACCTGGACACGAAGTGTCGGAACGAAGAACCTAGGTGCAAAGCACCAGAACAATGAACTTCTCTCTTTGCGAAGAATCTGGACACGCAGCGTCTAATGAAAGGCTCTCTCGCGAGCGAGAAACCAAATTGAACTACTCAGGGAACTTCGTTTTCTCAACGAGGTACTGCTATAGGGCTTGAATGATCAAAGAGATACTCTGGGCAGATGTCCAGTCCATTGGACCATTCAATTGTATCAAAGCTAATTCGAGCTGAGCAGAAGACTTTCGGGTCTCGTAGCTCCGAGAATTTTCCTATGTTCAGTATTCCCTCCAGATCTATCGCTCTCTCTTCTCCATTACTGAACTCAAGTATTAGCTGATAAGGTTTACAGCTCTTTATCGACTTCACTCCAATAGTCATGTCAATACCTCCATCATCTTAGTGGCTCTATCTTGAAGGGAAGTTCGCCGTCTGTCACAAGTTTCCAGTTAGCGATTAGCTCATCGGAATGAAGCTCAATCCATGCCTGAACTAATCGAAGCTTCTTTGCGGGAATCTCGCCACTTAGAAGTTCTCGATCGGGAATTGAGACGGTAGAACTGTATTCCTGATAGTAAACCTGTATAAGAGGAGGATTGTGCTCATTAGGAGAACAGTACATCCTCACAATTATTCCGTAGAACATGCTTATTGTTGGCATCGATTCCTTCTTCCATTGCATATTATACTAAGGAAACAGCTATTTTTGCACCGGAGATCGCGTCCCTGAGGAAAGACCTATAACGACAACATTTTTCCTATAGGTTCATAACGCTACCCCCGCACCGTCATCCCGTGATGGGCCTGCACGGGATCTAGCACTTAGCAACCGCTGTACGCTTAAGAACAAGGACCCGCTGAACGCTTTAAAACATGGTTTGCCGTTGACCGTTCAAGATCATGAACCCGTTCACCGCTAAGACAATTCGATCGAGAAAGAGCACTGTCGAGCCGTTCGCTTTGTTCAAGAGAAAGCTCCAAATGTCACGTCAACCGTTGACGGTTCGCCGTTTTCCAAGTCGCACACGCAGAGAGATCAATGAATTTTCTGATGAAAGAACATGCCACTGCATAACCATCTGAGTTGCTCCATGTCTTCACCGAATATCTTAATGAATCTGAAAATCTCCTCATCTAAGAAATCAGTTCATTAGGAGGGCGAACGGCCGTTCGCCCCTACAAAAGAATTCAAGAATCGTCTGACATTGTCATCCCCGCGAAGCGGGCATTGCGACCTGGCGTGGTCTTCGCCAGCCTTGCGTCCCGGCACGATCTTTGCCAGCCTTGCGTCCGCCGATGCTTTTCGGCGCCTTGCGTCTAATCAATTAGCATCACTTCCGCCGGCGATCTTTCGGCGCATCACTTCCCGACGAAGTCGGCCTCGCCTCCTGCCAAAGGCAGCATCACTTCTCGATGATGGTATAATTTTTCTGATTGGTTGTAAGCTCATACGATTCGAAATGATTCATCCGAAGTATTGCAGGACCGATAACTTGACTAAGTGATTCTTAAACAATGAGCGGTTTCAGAAGAATAGGTGGAGGTAAAAGGTGAATAGCGAGATAATCTTTCTGGTTGAAGAGGATTCTGTTTCGGGGTTCATCGCGCGAGCTTTGGGCCAATCAATAGTTACTGAAGCGGAGACTCTTGAAGAACTCAGGGACAACATCAGAGATGCCATCAGATGTCATTTCGATGAAAACGACCTCCCGAGAATAATCAGGTTGCATTTCGTCAAAGAAGAGGTAATTGCGCTTTGAG
The DNA here is from genome assembly GCF_002752635.1 of Mesotoga sp. Brook.08.105.5.1. NCBI lineage: Bacteria > Thermotogati > Thermotogota > Thermotogae > Kosmotogales > Kosmotogaceae > Mesotoga > Mesotoga sp. Brook.08.105.5.1. Next base: position 54,776 of record NZ_AYTW01000008.1, on the reverse strand, counting down.
ACTCCCTAGGGATATTGGCGGTGAAGAACTGTGCAAAGTTCTCTCCAAGTTAGGTTACGAAGTCACACGTCAAAGCGGCAGCCATGTCAGGCTGACTACAAAGGAGAAAGGTGAGCATCATATAACTATACCTAGACACAGTCCGCTGAAGCCAGGTACTTTGAACGCCATACTCACGGAAATCGCCGACCATCTTCAAATGACAAAGAAGGACTTGCTTCAATTTCTAGATGAGGAATAGTCGTATTTGACATTAGGAGGGCAAACGACCGTTCACTACCACAATAATCGAAGAATCACTTAACCCCCTCATGAACGTGCTCCTTTCAGGATATTGGCTTCGATCCAATCAATGAAGCGTCCTCCGTTGACGGTCGTCAAAGAAACTTGATGCTGAAACAAGTTCAGAGATGAGTTACTATTCTATCCCAACCACTAATGGTCATCATCCCGTAGAGCCTGCCCTGATAAGCGCCTCTTTGGTCATCTCGTGATGAACTTGCACGGGATCTGCTTTTTCTCCCTAGTAGTCCCGAATAGGGTTTCTCTCGAAGCGAAGCTTCATCTCAAACTCAAAGCGTCTTCTCGTTCTCTCGTTCTCGGTTCAAGAACGAGATCCTGGCCTGAAGCACGCCAGGATGACGCGAAGGAGTGCCATCCCTTGAGGTTGCCCTGATGAGCGCCTCTTCAGTCATCCCGTGATGCACCTGCACGGGATCTCGCCCAGAAGATCAGCTGTGCGCTTAAAAACGAAGACCCGTTGAACGCTGGAAGAGCCGCTGTACGCTTAAAAACGGTGAACCCGCTGATCGCTGCTAAAGACAACGTTGAACCAACAAAAGCTTCCCCGCGAAGCGGGCATTGCGACCTGGCGTGGTCTTCGCCAGCCTTGCGTCCGCCGATGCTTTTCGGCGCCTTGCGTCTAATCAATTAGCATCACTTCCCGACGAAGTCGGCACCACTTCCTGCCTAAGCCAGCCTTGCGTCCACTGATGCTCCTCAGTGCAATGCGTCACACCGAAGGTGGCATCACTTCCCGACGAAGTCGGCATTGCGACCTGGCGTGGTCTTCGCCAGCCTTGCGTCCCGGCATGATCCTTTGCCGGCATTGCGTCCACTGATGTTCCTCAGTGCAATGCGTCCAGCCGAAGGCGGTAAAAGGTTCCCTGGCATCACTTCCGCCGATGTTCTTCGGCGCATCACTTCCTCGCGCCAGCGAGCATCACTTCCCGACGAAGTCGGCCTCGCCTCCTGCCGAAGGCAGCCTTGCGTCCCGGCATGATCCTTTGCCAGCATTGGTCATCCCTGTGCTTACGAAAAAGAACTATATCTGGAGAAATGCATCTATGAACGTTCCCATCTCGCATCTATCGAAAATGCTGAAATCAAAGTAGCTTTTCTGAGCAGCCAAGCCAATCGAGTTGCAGTACTCCTGCATCAAAGATAGAAGGGCTAGCATATACTGTTTAGGTCTAAATGATCTGTCAGCGCACTTGAAGAACTGATCTACGCAGCCGCGTAAGTTACGAGATTTAATAACGTCGACCAAGAGAGACTCGAGACAACCTGAACGTTTATTATCCGGAGTAACAAATACCCCTACTGTTACCATACCAGATTCATCTGTAGCGAAGTGGCCTGGTCTATCGGGCACCGGTAATGATTCGCTCCGCAAAACATGCGAAACGCTCTGAAAGGCTTTTTCGGCGCTAAGGTCGGCATCTCTAATAATCGCGATCCTTCTGACAGAATCGAAGCCTGGTAGATCCTTTAGATCCGCCAGGTCTTGCCTGAAACTATACTTTCCACCCGCATCGATAATCTGTACCTTGGATTTCTCCAAGCCCTTATGTCTGAAAATGTAAGCATCAAGAAAAGACACCTCGTCCTTTCCTTCTACTATCAAAAGTGAGTCGCTGACGACACTATCGGGTTTCTTAAACACTATCTTACCTCCCACTCTCTCTCCATGAAACGAGTGAGGGCATCTCTATCAAACACCGTGACTTTTACCTTATCGTCTGTCGTCTCTGTTCTAAAGACTCTAATCATGTCTTCCATTGATTCTCCCTCAGTAGAATCTACCAGCGCTTTGATACATTCATACGAGTGAGTGGTAGCCGCAACTTGCACATCGTAGTTAATAGCTGACCTAATTAGGCTCTTCCAGAGGAGATCGAGGGAAGAATGGTGAAGCCCATTATCGATCTCATCTATCAATAGGATTCCATTACGAGCTTCATAAGCATTCAGATTAACAACAAGTAGTTTCACCATACCGTTTCCTAACAGCTGAACCGGTAGCATCTTGCTCAGTCCTATATCCACAAATATAGTTCCGTTGGCCCCCAGTACGAATCCACTAACTGAACCGTCCAGTTTCCTTGCTACATCGACCAACAACTTGTCTTTCTTATCCACAAGCATTCTTTCCAGTCTCAGGGCAATCTCTGAATAAGTAATAGTGAGATCATTAGTGAACAACGCCCTCTTGGGCTCCAATTTGCCCTCCAAAACCCTTGTTCTCACATCACGCTTTTCCTGAAATACCTGAGACCTTGTATGTCGTGTGCCTTGCAAATCAGTCTCCTCATACACCAGATCAAGCCCCAATACCGAGGATTCGCTTGATGATTTGCTTCCAGCTTGAGATGAAGAATCCGAGTCTTTCGGAGAATGAGAGTCCACTTCCCCGAGATCACTTGCATCGGTAATCGGAGAAATACTGAGTCTATTAGCGGCTCCGTCTTTAAGTCCCTCCATTACTATGGGCGAAGTGATATTCATTCTGTTGAAGAACGATCGCCAGACATTGTCAGATACGAATTTCAACGACCTGAAAGAGTTGATCGATGTCGGAAGCCTAGGATTTCCTGCGCCTGAAAGGAGAAACATTGCCTCGAGAACGCTCGTCTTCCCGGAATTGTTCGATCCAACAAAGAGATTAATCCGGGATAGGCCATCAATCTTGAGTTCATGAATCCCCCTGAAATTGCTTATATGAAGGTTCTCATACATCTCCTGTCACCTTCCTTCAATGACTTAATTTCAGTATAACACCAGAAGTTGTCTCAGGAAATAATTCACGATGCTCTCACTTACTTCTCACGTTTGATCTTCAAAGACCAGGAACCTAACTCGACCTCTGAAGAACCGCTGTAAGCCAGAAGTTCCGCTGAACGCTTTAAAACATGGTTCGCCGTTGACCGTTCAAGATCATGAACCCGTTCACCGCTAAGACCATTCGATTGAGAAAGAGCAATGTCGAGCCGTTCGCTTTGCTCACGAGATGACGAGAAGCGAAAATAGGGACTGACAGGCTCCTTATGTCTGTCCCATTTTTCGCGTACTGGAAGAACAGTTTTTTTAGCTTTTGCTTTTATAACATGCAGCGTGACACTTGCAACTGACGGACTTCTCGGAGGACGGTGGACCGTTGACGGTTGACCTGAGATGCTTCCTGCCAAAGGCAGCATTGCGTCCCCGGATGCTCCTCCGGGCATTGCGACCTGGCGTGGTCTTCGCCAGCCTAGCTTACTTCATCGAAAACCTTCTGCACTCTTTTCAGCCACTCTTTGCCGCCCTTGAGTTTGAACCAGTCTTCTCTGAACTCTTCTGCCAAGAGTTTCGCATTGATCTTTTTCTGGCATCTGATATCGCCATCTTCTGCCTTATCGAAGTCCTCTTCATCCGGTTCGTCAATTTTGAGGAGATACTGGATCAAATCAGGCAGTTCCTGCAAAATCCCGATCATAATTCCTTCTGCTGCGTCGATCTCTTTGTTGAAATAAGTAAAAAGCGCCTTAACCATAAGGGCCTTCGGCTCGCTTTCCTCATCGATCGCTTCGAGCAGTAATTCGAGGTTCTCGTAGTCCTTCGTCCTCCATCGAACGATCATGTTGCTCGTATAAAGGTTATCGGCATCCTCGGGACTTACAAATGGATCTACTGCTTCGATGGCCCTTAAGGCCCCCCTATAGTTCTTGTCCTGGATCAGCTTCTCGATATAGTTCTCTATAAGGCTCAAATACTCTCTGTTCGAAGGACTATCTCTCTTACTCATCAAGTAAGCCTCACCCTCTCGGTCAGCAATGTCGTCAACAAAGTCCACCGCCATTTCCCCCGAGAATTGAAGATTCTCCATGACTTTATCCATTTTCCTTGTGGGCATGAAGAGAAGAGTATTCATGAACTCGAAGTTAAAGATGTACTTGTCGCAATAAGCCTCGATCGCCTCAATTGCGTCGTCCAGATCGTTGTTTCTCATTACCGCGTTTATAAGCGTATACATAGGCACTCTAGAGTATTCAACTTCCTCGGAATCATCTTCTGAAACGAAACAAGGCTCCATAATCTCTTCCAGCTCCGAAAAGACATCCTCGAGATCGCCCATACGATCGTATTCACTAACCATATCCTGATAAGCGATTTCCAGATCATCGAGAAAATCCCTTGCCAGAATAAGGATTAAGTCATAATCCGATTCATCAGTAGAGCCTCCACGCTTAATCTCGGCTGAAAAGGACTCATCTTCCAATTCGTATTTTCTAGAGAGCAGAAAGCCCGCTGTAGTCACTCCAAACGTGTGCTCAAAAGTCTTCAGGTACTCCATGAACATCTCGACGTTCTCTCTCGACTCTCCCTTCTCTATGAGCGCGGTGGCAACTGCCAGCATCGTTGAGTCTAAAAATTCCTCTTCAAGCGGCCCCAGAAAAGACTTAAGCCAATCGAAAAGCTTGGTGAAATCATACTGCAAAACGATCTCGTGAAGAAAGCCGTTTATCGTCAACAAGTTTGCAGCATTCAAAACAAGGGAAAGTATAGGATCCTCAAGCGAATCGAAGACCCCACAGACTATCTCTCTCGCCCTCTCCCTTTCTTCGGCAATATCGCTTCTGGTCATGGCAACCGCAGCATATAAGAAATCTACAGCCGCAAACTGAGTAATGCCCTTACTAAGCTCCACGATATCTTTAGTACTTACATTCTCATTCATGATAAGAGTCAGCATAGGCAGCTGGGAACTGGTATCACTCTCGGCTCTGGGAATCTGAAAATCCAAGATCGATCCGACAATTTCACTCATCGTATAAGAGGCTTCAATCGGAAGCATTATCTTCTTCAGATTCTCCGCAGCTTCACTGTTAAGCCCATGCTTATGAATGTTCTCGGAGAGAAAAGACGCAAGTTCATTTCCCCACAGGATCAAAGGGATATAGTAGCTGTCCTTCACGTAAAACCAGAAGCGAGTAAGATTTTCACTTAGACTCGACTTGGGGCTATCCGTATCTGTTTTCGCGAAGGGAGGAAAGAACTTCTCATCGTTGTCGCCCTGCTTTCCGTAGAACTTGTCAGTACTAGGCAGTGAATCATCCGCATCCTTCAGAAGAGAAAGAAGGTTTTCCAAAAGAATACTTGCCATCTCCTCTTTTATCTCATCAGAAAGAGAATCGTCAAAAAGTAGCATCCCAGCCAGATACCCTCTGAAGAAACCGTCGTTCATAATCTCTTCAACTGATTCATCGAGTAAGAACCCGTTCTTCACAGCTTCGGCTAATCTAACAGCCTTCTCTCTGTCAAGGAAAGCATCCAGCTCATTGAGCGGCTCAAATACGGTGTAGGAATTCCAGTTCATCTCCAGTGCCTCTGCAAGAAGCGTCAACTTCACCGTCTCTCTATTCATACATCACCTCAAACATCAGTAATAACAACAATCTTATCATCAATGGATGAAAGGGTCAGAGTTGACCGTTCAAGATCATGAACCCGTTCACCGAAAAGGCCGCTGTACGCCAGAAGTTCCGCTGTGCGCTTAAGAACAAGGACCCGCTGAGCGCTGTGGAGAACCGTCCTTCGTGACTTGTCCCAGATCATGGACCCGTCCTTGGGTTGGGAAGAGCTTGAGGTCAGAGGCAAGAGGTCGGAAGAGCGAAGAGATCTTGATCTTCTTACCTCTAGCCTCATTCCCCTTACCTCTGATCCGCCTCGTCGTCGATTGCCCAAGAACGAAGAACAGATACTCGCTCTGGAACGAAGAACCGAGTATCCTCGGCGAACGGTGAACCTATAACGGATAACCTTTGTTATTCAACTTGCATCTAATCACTTGCAACTGTTTCAAAGATCGAGATTCTGACCAGAAGCACGAGAATGACGGAAAGTGAGAAAAGGCTTTCATCCCCGTAGAACCTTACCTTAAATCCACTCACTTAGTCATCCCGTGATGCACCTGCACGGGATCTGGTCTTGAAAACGCTCCAAAGATCAAGATTCTGACCAGAAGCGTGTCAGAATGACGGAAAGCAAGAAAAGACTGTCATCCCGATATGCAACTGATCGGGATCTGGTCTTAAAACGCTCCAAAGATCGAGATCCTGGCCTGAACCACGAGGATGACTTGAAGCGGTGTCATCCCGTAGAGCCTGCCCTGAAATGCTCCTATTCAGGGTACCTGCACGAAATCTCGCCCTGAGAGCCGCTGAACGCTTAAGAGCAGAAAACCCGCTCTACGCTGTGAGAAGCAACTGTAGACACGACTCCTCAACTCTTTTCATTCTTGTCGGAGGACGGTGGACCGATAACGGATAACCGTTTCTGCAACTTGCATCATGGAACTTGCAACTGCCGCCCATGAACCCGGACGCGCAGCGTCGGAACGAAGAACTGTTCTTTCGAAGTACGGTTCTTCTCGCTTTTGTCGGAGCAGTCCGGAATCTGACGAACTTGTCGGCCAGGTCGGAGTGATAAAATCTCTGCGAAAAACCGGGACTGACGAGCCGTTTCGGGCGAACAGCCGTTCGCCCCTACAAGCGGCTCTTTGCTCTTCCCAGCGGGTCCATGCTCTACCCAGCGTCCAGCCCCCAGCGGCTCTTTTGCCCGGCGCAGCCGGAACTGGCCTCGCCGAAGGCGAGACTGGCCTTTGCGAAGCAAAGACTGGCCAGGCGGAGCCTGACTGGCTAGTTTTCCTTCCCCGCGAAGCGGGCATTGCGACCTGGCGTGATCCTTGCCAGCCTTGCGTCCCCGGATGCTTCTCCGGGCATTGCGACCTGGGCCGTTCTTGCCCAGCCCTGCGTCTGATGTTTTATTCCAGCATCACTTCCTCGCGCAGCAGCATCACGTCATGAACTGATCGCCGACGCCCTTCGCCGCCGTTTGTAGTTAGGCTTTCTGCTATAATACAATCAGTTGCCCACTAGGGGGTGAGCTATTTGGAAGGTGCCATAAAAAGACTCACACTCACCAATTTCACGGCATTTCGAAAACTTGATCTGGAATGCTCGCCTGGAATTAACATCTTCATTGGATCCAATGCAACAGGCAAAACGCATATCTTGAAGTGCATTTATGCGGCTTGCGACATTACTCGAACCAAAGAGGATTTTGCAAACAAACTTCTGAGAGTTTTTTTGCCTTATGGGATGAAACTTGGCAGGCTAGTGAGAAGGCAGCAGAGAAGTAGTCGCGCATCAATTGTTCTGGAAAACATGAAAGAGAACAAGATTGAGCTTTCCTTTTCTAACCACGTCAAAATCGCTTCGTCGGCTAATGTGAAGGGGCAGGAAAAGTGGTTAAAGACGCCCATTGAATGCGCATACATCCCGGTGAAAGAGATGCTTGCGCACGCACCCGGTTTTAGATCGCTGTATAACAGTAGAGAGATTCATTTCGAAGAAATCTATCCTGATATTATCGACAGAGCTTACAAGCCTATTTTGCGAGGGCGCGTCGATCAAGATCGACAACAGATTCTGACTTTGCTTCAGGACTGTATGGATGGAAGAGTGACGGTGAAGGACGAGGAGTTCTTCCTGAAGAACACCCAAGGAAACCTAGAGTTCTCTCTGCTTGCTGAAGGCTTGAGAAAGTTAGCGCTTCTGTGGCTCTTAATTCAGAACGGTACTTTGCTCGAAGGCTCCATCCTCTTCTGGGATGAACCAGAGAGCAACTTGAATCCAGAAATGATAGCTTCAGTTGTGGGAAGTTTGCTGAGACTCCAAAGACTAGGAGTTCAAATATTTCTTGCTACGCATGACTATGTAGTACTGAAACAGTTCGATCTTCAAGCCGAAGAGGAAGACAGGATCAGATACCATTCCTTGAAGAGAAAAGAGACTAAAGAGATAGTTTGCGAGAGTGAAGATAGTTACGACAAATTGGGTTCCAATTCAATATTGGCTACATATGAGAAGATGTATCACGAACAGATTATGAAGACAATGGATGCTCATGTTGACTCGATTCCTTGAAGGCGGTTTTGAACTGGTTTTCGGAGCAATTCAAGTGGAAAAATTGGATCGGCAGGGGCGATCTCTGCCTGTCGGTATGTCATTCGTTGATTTCGTAGTTTACGAAGAAACAAGGACGATTCTCATCGAGGTTAAAGACCCATCCCAGAGAGGAGCAACGCCCGAAGAGAGACAGGAATTTCTCAGACAGATTCAGCAAAACACACTTATAAACGACAGGTTGGTCCCAAAAGGAAGAGATTCCTACACCTATCTTCATCTTATGAACCAAATCCGTGGAAGATTGCTGTATATAGTCATTCTCGGAATGGAGGAATATGATAAAAGCTTTGATTCTGCTCTCATTTTAGGCTTTCAGGATCGTCTAAGACAGAGATTGAACAAAGAAACGGAAGTCCCGTGGGAAATCAAGTACATTGATGACGTGCTTGTTCTGACAGTGGAAACATGGAATGAGGTCTTCCCAAACTATAAGCTAAGTAGGCCAGAAACACAGCCTAAATAAGAAGTATTTGGCTACTACAGACTACTGAGCACAGTCGTAGCCTAGAAGAGTCGGTTTTTGCTGACCGCAGTGAGCGAAATAGCGGAAAACCGGATCCTTGGGTCTGACCTCTTTTCGAACCAGTGATCCTCGGAGCCTGCCCTGATTAGCTTGTCCACTAATCCACATATTCTGTCATCCCGTAGAACACTCCCTTAAATCCACTCACTTAGTCATCCCGTGATGCTTTTGCACGGGATCTGGTCTTGAAAACGCTCCAAAGATCGAGATCCTGGCCAGAAGCGTGCCAGGATGACCTGAAGTAAGAAAGACCGTCATTCCGCATAGCCTGCCCTGATTAGCTTGTCCACTAATCCACATATTCTGTCTTCCCGTGATGTATTTGCACGGGATCTGGTCTTGAAAACGCTCCAAAGATCGAGATCCTGGCCAGAAGCGTGCCAGGATGACCTGAAGTAAGAAAGACCGTCATTCTGCATAGCCTGCCCTGATTAGCTTGTCCACTAATCCACATATTCTGTCTTCCCGTGATGTATTTGCACGGGATCTGGTCTTGAAAACGCTCCAAAGATCGAGATCCTGGCCAGAAGCGTGCCAGGATGACCTGAAGTAAGAAAGACCGTCATTCCGCATAGCCTGCCCTGAAAAGACCCTGTTCAGGAGCCTGCCCTGAAATGCACCTGTTCAGGGTCATCCCGTGATGATCCTGCACGGGATATCGCCCTGAGAGCCGCTGAACGCTGGAAGAGCCGCTGTACGCTTAAGAACAAGGACCCGCTGAGCGCTGACGAAGACAGCGTTGTCGGTCAACGGTCCGCCGTCCACCGAGAAGAGCATTTCAAGAAACTTATAGAGTTTATTGGCTTTTGCTCTTATAACTCACAACTTGCATCTTGGAACTCGGAACTGACGACCATGAACCCGAACGCGCAGCGTCGGAACGAAGAACTGTTCTTTCGAAGTACGGTTCTTCTCGCTTTTGTCGGAGCAGTCCGGAATCTGACGGACCTTTCGGCCAGGTCGGAGTGATATAATCGCTTTGGAGTTGTTGTTCTTGGACATAGGGAAGATAGTACAGGCATTGGTAGATAGGCCTCTTCAAAGTGAAGACCATCACAGCCTTATCAACCGTCGTAAAGAAATTCGATCTCTCGAGGTTCTCATAAAATACCAGCCATTCGGCATATTTGGCATTTCTGGAGAAACTGGAATAGGAAAGACTACCGTGCTGAACGTTCTTGATTCCGGAGATATAAAGAAGCTGAGTGTTTCGTTGATCCACAGGGATAATCGGGAAACGATTCTTTACGACCTGCTTTTCAGCCTGTCCAACGTCCTCAAAAAGGACTCTACCGGTAAAGTAAGCGGAATCGCGAAAGAAACCGAAGAATGGATCGTCGAGCAAGTCTCGATTATAAAGGGCGCATCGTTGGGATTCTCTCTCTTCGGAAGCGGCGGAGGCAGCATTGAGAAGCAAAAAATGCCGAGATTCAACGTTTTTGCCGCTCATAAAAAACTGCGAACTCTGCTCGAGATACTGGTCATGAACTACGGCAAGGTTCTACTGGTAATAGATGAACTCGATAAAGAAAGCAAGCAGGATGTTATTAATGTTCTCGATTCTTTGAAGCTTGAACTACAACAGGATAAACTGATGGTACTGTTTTCGTTGCCCTACGGTATTTACAGGGACTACAGGCAGGACAGGATGAAATGGAACGAATCGGGCAATCTTGAGAATGTGATAAAAGATGTAGTATTCCTGAGTGAGCTAACGGATTCGGATATAAGGGAGTTGCTGCTTAAGCGTCTTGGCAACCTCACCTCATGGTTCAGACCGGAATCGCTGGAACCGATCGTTAATTTCGCTGACGGTAATCCGCGGGATGCACTCTGGATAGCCCAGAAAGTGGTTTTCGATAATGCAGGTGCGAAGTTCATATCTATAAGCGATGCAAACGAATCGGTAAAGAAAATAGTAAGAGAATACATGGGAGGTCTGGCACTCACAGAAATTCAAAGAAAAACACTGAAAGTGGCATCGGACTTCTCTGGAAATAAAGAAGAACTACTCGATCTATTGAAAAGCAATGCAATCAAAAGAACGACCTCCTATTCCACAATCGAAAGACTTACTACATTAGGATTGCTGATTGAAAGAAACGGAACATACAGAATATCTGGAAAAGCAAAAGTCTTCTTGAACATCTCCCAGTGAAAACTGTCGGAGCAGTCCGGAATCTGACGAACCTGTCGGCCAGGTCGGAGCGATAAAATCTCTGCGAAAAACCGGGACTGACGAATCTCCTCACGTCTGTACCGTCCCATTTTCGCCCGTTCTTGCGATACCCTAGACCCGAAACCCTAGACCCGCTGCTCGCGTCTCGCCCTCTCTTTCTCTCTCTTCCTCTCTCCTCTTCTCGCTCTTCCAAGAACGGGGCCATGCTCTTGTCGGAGAACGGTGAACCGTTGACGGTTGACTTGAGAGGCTTCCTGCGTCAGCAGAATCACTTCCTCGCGCCAGCGAGCATCACTTCCGCCGTCGATCTTTCGGCGCATCACTTCCTCGCGCAGCGAGCCTCACTTCCCACCGAAGGTGGCATCACTTCCCCTCGCTTTTATGTATAATTTAGATGAAGGGCAACTCATAGTGTGGTGATGTATATGGCGCAGATCAACTTTGACAAGTTCAGACTAAAAGACATGCGGATCGCTGGATATAGGCCATTCAAAGATTTCCGAGTTGGTCTTAGCAGTCTTGAGGTATTGATCGGCGCGAATGCGTCTGGAAAATCAAGCCTGATGGAACTGTTGCGCTTTCTACGTAATAGTGCGTACCAGGAAATACCATCAGAAATAATCGAGGGATCTTCAGGAATGAGGATTTTTCACATTCCAGGTGAAGACCGCATCGAATGGGCAGCGTCGATCGATGCAGGATTGAGTGCCGATGTAGTTTATTCTGGGAGAATAGTTGGTCCCATGGGTTCTATACGAGTCGACCACGAAAGAGTTGAAACTTCCAGGCCGTTATCCACGAAGTACGATCAGCCGTTTCTATACATGGAGTTGAGAAATGGTGAAGGGATGATTTACGAACCGAGCCTCAAAAAACTACAAGAGCAGAAGATCAAGCTACTGAAGGCAAATCAGCTGGCAATAAGCACGATGAACAATCCTGGACTCTTCATGCTATATAATCTGCGTGAGTACATTCAGAGATGGAGGTTCTATAATTCCTTCAGAATAAGTAACGAGCAGCTCAGGCGTCCCTCCATAACTGAACAGGAACCGATGCTTCATGAGAACGCTGGCAATTTGAGCGCAGTTCTTCTTTATCTCCAGACAGAGTACCCAGAGATCTTTGAAAAACTGAAGTTCTATCTTGGGCTGATGCTGCCCAGTTTCAGAAATATCACCGTTAAGGCAAGAGGAGGGCCTGGCCAAGTTATGGCATTTTGGTCAGAGGGCTCCATTGGAGAAGAACTGACATTGGCCGATCTTTCGGATGGAACACTAAGGATACTATGTTGGGCCCTCATATCTGTTCACCCATTCCCGCCAACTCTTGTTTTTGTTGACGAACCTGATCAAGGAATCCATCCTCGAGTGTATCCGATTTTGGCCGAACTATTCAAAAAGCTTAGTGACAAGACGCAGGTTCTGCTAACTACTCATTCATCATATTTCCTTTCCATGTTCGATATTGAGAATATTCTTGTGCTGAAGAAGGAAGATGGCGACATTAAATCATTCAAGCCGTCAACTTCACAAGCCCTCATCGACAATCTCAAAGAATTCGGAGATCAGGAGCTAGAGATAATGCACCGATCCGGGGAGTTTGAGATGATAGGAAAATGAACCAACTGATAGTCTATGTCGAAGGAGAGTCTGATAAACTCGCCCTGACGACACTCTTGAAGCCCTTGATTGATAAGAAGAACTTAGAAGGCATCGCTATAGAATGCGCAAGTGTTGGTCAGTCGGGCAACATGTCGAACAACAAGAAGGCACTATTGGTCAAGTATCCGAAAAAAGCGTATTGGATCATAAAGAATAACAGCGAAAGCGCGGTAGTTCTGCTGCCTGACCTCTATCCATATAATGTTGGGGTTCCTCACGCGAATTACTCGCAGTTGCGCGAATACGTTCTGAAGTCATTTGGCTCTTTGCTTTCCGCTCATGAAGAGAATTTTATGAGCAGGTTCGAAGTGTTCTGCTTCAAACACGATCTTGAGGTCTTGTTACTTGCGGCTTTTGAACAGCTTCAAGAACACCTTGGAATAAGCATTCACGAAACATGGAAGAGAGAAGTGGAAGAACAGGATGACAACAATCCTCCCAAACAAATCATCCAGAGTCTCTTTCGAAGAGCGAAGAAGCGATATGGAGTAACAACGGCTGCTGAAATACTCAGAAATGCATCATTGGAAGACATTCGCTCGAAATGCCCTCAGAGCTTTGCTCCATTTGTAGAATACATAGAGAAACTCAAGCCCTGAATCGACAAGTATCATTACAAGAATCAATGATCTCACCTGAAAATATTCCTTAATCGGCAACTTGACATTTTAGCAGCCCGTTTCGTCAGAATGACCCGAAACACGAAAGGCTATCATCCCGTATACCTGCCCTGATGTGCCTGCCGGTTACTACTGAATCTCTTGAATTGTCAACCGCTAGCTGTTGCGGGCGAACAGCCGTTCGCCCCTACAAGCGGCTCTTTGATCTTTGCCAGCGGGTCCATGCTCTACCCAGCGTCCAGCCTTCAGCGGCTCTTTTGCCCGGCGCAGCCGGAACTGGCCTTTGCGAAGCAAAGACTGGCCACCGAAGGTGACTGGCAATTTCGTCGCTTCCTGGCGCGTAAGCGCCAGCATCACTTCCTCGCGCCAGCGAGCATCACTTCCCCGGACGTTCCTCCGGGCATCACTTCCTGGGATGTACTTCCCAGCCTCACTTCCTGCCGAAGGCAGCCTTGCGTCCCGGCACGATCTTTGCCGGCATTGCGTCTCATTTCACCAGTGACTGGCTCTCTCTCTTCTCTCGTGAGCGCAGCGAACCTCTCGATGTTCTCTTTCTCGATTGTCTATGTTTGCCCGGCGCAGCCGGAACTGGCCTCGCCGAAGGCGAGACTGGCCTTTGCGAAGCAAAGACTGGCCACCGAAGGTGACTGGCTTTCAGATCGCTTCCTGCCGAAGGCAGCCTTGCGTCCCCGGACGCTTTTCCGGGCATTGCGACCTGGCGTGGTCTTCGCCAGGCTTGCGTCCCGGCACGGTCTTTGCCGGCATTGCGTCCGCCGATGCTTTTCGGCGCCTTGCGTCCACTGATGCTCCTCAGTGCAATGCGTCCTGCCTAGGCTAGCCTTTCTGCCTTCACCACATTCTCAAGCCAACGGACATATTCATTGTGTCATACAATAGAGGCACAGTATGATAAGTAATATGACAAATGATATAATATCGTCTGGGAGGGGATCGATATGCTGGACGGGAAAGCTTTAGGCTCCAGGTTAAAGGAAATACGAGAAAAAAACTCAATAACCCAGAGTCAGCTGGCAGAGTATCTCAAGGTAGATCAGAGTTACATCTCGAAATTTGAGAGCGGGCAGCGACAGATCACGATGGCTTCTCTAGAAAAGCTTGCTCATCTTTTTGGCCTGCCTGTTGAATCGTTATTAGAGGAGGACATCTTGCGCGAGCAGATACCGTTTGCAATGAGAGCAAGAGAGCTGGCATCGGAAGACCTAGAGTCAATCGCTGTCATAAACCGGATTGCTCTTAATTTGATTGATATGCAGAAGTTGGCGAAGGTCGAGCTAGAACATGCCTGAAGATATCCGGATAAATGCAAATGCCCTTTCACTGAGAAGACAACTTGGAGAAGACCCCTACTCTCCAATCGACATTTTCGCTGCATTAGGCAGTATTGAAGACCTTACGCTTGTCTACTACCCACTTGGCAAAAGGATCAGCGGGATGTGTCTAAGAGATGAGGACAACAAGATAATAGTTGTCAATTCTGAGCAAACATATGGCAGGCAGCGTTTCACTGCGGCTCATGAACTCTGCCACATCTATTTCCACGAAGATCTTCATAAAGTGATCTGCCCTTTCGCCTTCGATGAAAAAGACGCTGCCGAAATTGAAGCAAACAAGTTTGCATCTTATTTCCTGGCACCGTACGAATCATTAAGAGAATTCCTTAGCAAGCGTATCCAGAAGAGCGGAAGGATTTCACTCCAAAACGTAGTCGAAACCGAGCAGTACTATGGCTTAAGCAGACAGGCAACGCTAATCAGACTGATGAAGGAAGGATATATTACGGAAGAAGAAGCGTCTGAAATGCAGACTGGAGTCATCAAGTCCGCTCAGGGGTTAGGTTATGATGTAACCCTCTACAAACCCTCTTCTGGGGAGAAGAAAGCCACAACATTCGGCAAGTATGTGAAACTTGCAGAAACACTGAGGGAAAGAGAAGTGATCTCCGAAGGGCTATATGAACAATACCTTCTTGAAGCTTTCAGGTCAGATATCGTATACGGAACCGAAGAAGACGAAGAGAGATATGACTGAGCCGATATTCTTTGACACTGACTGTATTTCTTCATTCTTGTGGGTCGATAGAACAGACATATTGCTAAGTCTTTACGCTAAGCGGATCATCCTTCCAGAACAGGTATTGGATGAGCTTTCAAATCCAAGCATAAGTCATCTTTCAAGCAAAGTGAATCAGCTGTTGTCTCAAGACGAAATTAGAAAGGCTGAAATACTTGTCGGTACAGAAGAATTCAAACTTTACTACATGCTGACAAAAAACCCGCAGAGTGGACAGAAACGTATAGGAAAAGGCAAGGCTTCAGCAATAGCACTAGCAAAGGTACGCAAAGGACTGTTAGCAAGCAACAACTTGAAAGACATTCAGTACTATATTCAGCTGTTTCATCTCAGAAACCTAACGACTCCGATGATTCTTCATACTGCGTTACTCAAAGGTTTAATAGACCAATCTGAAGGAAATACCATTTGGAGCCAAATGATCAAGAAACGACGAAGACTTCCCACCTCAACATTTACCGATTACCTCAACACACTTTAGAATCCGCTGTGCGCTGTAATAGCAGTCCTCAGTTGGCCGTCCAAGAGCGAGGACCCGTTCTCCGATAAGACCATTCGAGAAAGAACACGGTAGAGACATTCGCTACGCTCACAAGAAGCGAGAGCGAAAATTGGGACTGACGGGATCTTAGCGTCTGTCCCATTTTTCGCGTCTCTTCCAAGGACAGCTCTTCTCGCTTTTGTCGGAGCAGTCCAGAATTTGACGGACTTGTCGGCCAGGTCGGAGTGATAAGATCTCTGTGAAGGGACTGTCATCCCGTAGTGCTCCTATACGGGATCTCGCTCTTCAAAACCCGGTTCTGATGACCCGCTCCTAGTAACCCGAATTTCATAACTCGTTCCTAGACGTGGCTCTTTCCCCGCGAAGCGGGCCTTGCGTCCTGGCATGATCTTAGCCAGCCTTGCGTCATCTTTTCACTCCATCACTCTTCGCTTTCAGAAACTTGATCATAGAAACAATCTTATGGGATAGATTCTCGATTTGTTTGTGGAAAGAAGAGAAGTCTTCTTCTGTTAGATACTCAATCTCTCGTGCGATATAAAGCTGAGTTTTCAGTTCATACAGTGAACCTCGCGCAGTGTTCAAGAAATGAACAAAATCCTTCGCCGTTGATCGTCCTTTGCCTTCAGCAATATTTGAGGGAATCGAGACAGCAGCTCGTCTAATCTGATCTGTCAGGCCATAGATTTCTCTTTTCGGAAATCTCTCAGTTAGAAGATAAACGTCTTTTGCAAGCTTTACACCAAGTTTCCAAATTTGAAGATTCTCAATGTCCATCATCTATCCTCCTCGTAATAAGCTGAGGATAATATAGCATCTGTAGTCTTAGGTCTTCAAGAGGCTTATTTGCATTCTGTAATTGATGATTCTTCATCCCCGCGAAGCGGGCCATACGTCCTGGCATGATCTTCGCCAGCCCTGCGTCCCGGGATGAACTTCCCGGCCTTGCGTCCGCCGATGATCTTCGGCGCATTGCGTCTTTCAACTGAAATATCTTCTTGTCGGAGAACGGAGAACCGTTGACGGTGAACCAGAAAGAGCTTCCCGACGGAGTCGGCCTCACTTCTTGTTCCTAAGGTACTTCGTCATAGCAACTATCTTATGCGAAAGATCCTCGATTCTCTTTTGAAGAGTTGAGAAATCTTCTTGAGTCAGGTATCCAATCTCCCTCGCAATATAGAGCTGGGTTATTAATTCATAGAGTGACCCTCTGGCAACACTCAGGAAGTTAATGAAGTCCTTTGCAGATGAACGACCTTTCCCTCCTGCGATATTAGAGGGTACAGAAACCGCAGCTCTTCTTATTTGGTCGGTTAGACTATAGACCTCTTTCTTAGGAAACTTCTCTGTAAGAATATAAACATCCTTTGCAAGCTCAACACCGAGATTCCAGATATTAAGCCTTTCGATCTCCATGATCTATCCTCCTCAAAATGAACTGAGGATAATATATCATCTGAAAATTCACCATTCAAGTACTGTCGCGCAGTCATTTTCTTTTGAAGTTCAGCTTCCTGGCGCGTAAGCGCCAGCATCACTTCCTCGCGGCAGCGAGCCTCACTTCCCCGGATGCTTTTCCGGGCCTCACTTCTGAGAAGTATCTTCACCGGCCTTGCGTCCACTGATGTTCCTCAGTGCCTTGCGTCCGGGCACGATCTCTGCCGGCCTTGCGTCCAATGTTCTATGAGGTCATCACTTCTTGCTCCTAAGGTACTTCGTCATTGCAACGATCTTATGTGAAAGATCCTCTATTCTTTTTTGTAGAGAAGAGAAGTCCGACTCTCTGACGTATCCTATCTCACACGCAATATAGAGCTGAGTCGCGAGTTCATATAAAGAACCTCTTCCATTATTGAGAAAATGAACGAAGTCTTTTGCTGTGGATCGTCCCTTGCCTTCGGCAATATTTGAGGGAATCGAGACGGCGGCTCGCCTAATCTGATCAGTCAGGCCGTAAAGTTCGCTTTTGGGAAACTTTTCAGTCAGAAGATAAATGTCTTTTGCTAATGTCACTCCAAGCTTCCAGATTTGAAGATTCTCAATGTCCATCATCTAACCTCCTCAACATATGCTGAGGAAAATATAGCATTTTCACGTTTTGGCCTTCAACTGCTCTCAATGACTTTGTTATTGGTGGTTTTTCATCCCCGCGAAGCGGGCCTTGCGTCCCGGGATGAAGTTACCGGCCTTGCGTCCGCCGATGATCTTCGGCGCCTTGCTTCTGATGTTTCAAACAAGCCTGACTTCCCCGGGTGGTTCTCCGGGCATTACTTCCTGGAATGATCTTCTCAGCGTAGAGCAGTCAGCGTTTCTTGTCCAAGCGGCTCTTTCCCGCGAAGCGGGCATTGCGTCCTGGCATGATCTTTGTCAGCCCTGCGTCCCGGGATGAACTTACCGGCCTTGCGTCCGCCGATGATCTTCGGCGCCTTGCGTCTTTTATTTCCAGACTGTCTCCAAATGTTACACCCCAAAACTTTACATTCCTAACTACTTGTGTTTTCTCAGCTTGATGATGACGTAATTATTTGTGAGCATAACTCACATTTCGCCTGAAAGCTTGTCTATTGTTCTTTTAGTTTTTTGCCGAACCCCCTACCCCTTACCCCGCACGCCGGTTCTGAGAGAATTTTACAATCATATTGTCGACAAAATCTTGACTTAAACACGGATAGATTCTATAATCGATCGTACAGTACGATAAACAAGCATAATTGTGTCTGATTGGAAATAGAATAATTTGAACTATTGATTGAGTAATGTTAACATAAGTAAGAAGAAACGAAAGACTTCCGAACTACCAATTAAGGCTGTGTAAGCAGAGACCCACAATCTATTCGTATTCAGTTTTGTTTTTATTTAAGTCGTTAGTTTGATTATTATGATCAAGGAGGGGAGAAGGTATGATAAAAAGAATAGCGAATTTGAAGTACCTCATCGCTACGTTCCTCTTCGTGACCCTCTTCTTTATTCAATCACTTACTCTCACATGGACTCCAGGATACGCCTTTCAAGCTCTCATACTCAATATAGCAATTATGCTCGGCATATACGCCTTCAGTGGCTTCGATAACTCAACGACTTATTCTCTAAACTCATGCATCGTCTCATATATCTCCGGCACCTTTCTCGGGGTTCTCTTTGCTCTCATCCCGATAGTATTCTTCACCCCGCGCCTCCCTAGGCTCACCTTCTTTGTGACAGCAGCAGTTTCAGGATTAATCTTCCCCTTCCTATCATGCGTACTTATGAGATACACCATAAAGCATCTTCCCCCGCGAAGATATCTCGTCATAGGCAGAGAAGAAGAGCTCGGCCCGATACTCGAAGAAGTCAAAAAGGCTTCGATGGGCAAGATCGAAATCTATTCCTACATGAACCCATCAGCAGCGACTCTGACTGAGACTATGACCTTCGAAGAAGTTAAACCATTCGACGCAATACTCATAGGCGATCCAAAGTTGGCAAAAGATGTCGAGAGCGTTCTTTCACAACGTTCTGGAGACGTCGCACTGGAGTATTTGCCAATCGTTGTAGAGAGCGCATTGCACAGAATCCCTATGAAGATGATCGATCTCTTCAGCGACTACTACGATGTTGTTTTTTCGCAGGTTCAAATTTCTCATAGGAAGCGAGTTCTTGACTTAGTAATATCCTCTTTTGCTTTGATAATACTTTCCCCCGTCTTTCTGATCTTATGGCTACTAATTGTAATTGAGGACGGGAGACCTGGTATCTTCACTCAAGAGAGAGTTGGATTAAACAACAAGACTTTCAGAATCCACAAGTTTAGATCGATGAAAAAAAACTCAGAGTCAGAAGGATCAAAATATGCAACTCAGCAGGGAGACAATATTACAAGGCTCGGAAGGATAATGAGACCATTTAGACTTGATGAGATTCCTCAGTTTTATGATATCTTCAAAGGAAATATGTCATTCATTGGGCCCAGACCGGAGCAGCCAGGTTTTGCCGAAGAGCTTGCCACTAAACTACCGTATTACAAACTAAGGCATAAACTCAAAACAGGTCTCAGTGGCTGGGCTCAGACCAATTATAAGTATGCTGCTACAATAGAAGAGCAGGAGAAGAAGCTTAGTTATGATCTATACTATGTCAAGAATCAATCAACGATGCTCGATTTGCAAATAATCCTGAAAACATTCGAGACAGTTGTATTCAGAAAGGGTGCGAAGTGAAGAATTTATGAAATCTAGAGCATTGAAACGTAAACTTAGTATACTTCTGTTCTGTGATTCCTTTCCACCTGAAATATGTTCTACAGCCAATTTGATGAAAGATCTTTCTTATGCTCTTTCGAATCAAGGGCACAATGTTACTGTACTGACTTTTGAACCGCATGGAAGAGTTATGAGTAAATTCAATAAGAGCGAAATTGGCAATGATCCAAAAAGTGTAGAAGTGATACGACTAGATGCTCCTGAGACTCATAACAAAGGCTACATACAAAGAGGCATCAACACTACCCTTGCCTCTTTGAAGATTGTTAGAGATGGATTCAGACGCTTGGTTGGTCGTCATTTCGATCTATGTTTGGCTTATAGTCCACCAGTTCAATATGCTCTTTCGGCACTTAAGTTGTCAAGAAAGCTTGGATCTAGCCCCTTATTACTTGTAAGAGATCTGTTTCCAAAAGTGGCTGTAGATCTCGGAATACTCAACAATGGACTAATAACTAAGTACTACAATATGAAAGAGGCCAATCTATATGACGAGGCTGACCATATTTTTGCCCAATCAGAATCAAATGAGACCTATTTGCTGAGCCAAAAAGGGGTCTCAGCGGACAGAGTATCTGTGCTCTACAACTGGATAGATTTGAAGGCTTTCGATTCATCCGATTTTAGGGACTTCAGATCCGAATTTGGCATAGAGGACAAATTTGTCTGCCTTTATGGAGGAACACTTGGTCCAGCTCAAGGACTAGAAATCATACTAGATTCTGCTGAACTACTAAGAGATGAAAAGGAGATTCTATTCCTAATTGTTGGAAATGGAAGATCAAGGGATAAAATGGCTGAAGAAATCCATATAAGGAAACTCGAAAACGTTCTGTTGCATGATTATGTTAATGCAAGCGAATTTCCTAGTTTAGTTAAGAGTGCTGATGTTGGTTTGATGCCACTATCACAAAAAAACAAAACAGCCCTAATACCTGGAAAGATAGTTAGCTATATGGCAGGATCGATTCCAATCATTGCTGCCTTAAACAAAGGAAATGAAGACACCGCAAGAATAATCGAAGAGAGTCACTGTGGAGAATACGTTTTCAGTGGCAACACCCAGGGTTTTTCAGACCTGATAATGAAATATAGATCAATGGGGGCAAAGTTGAAGGAGATGGGCAAAAATGGTCGTAATTACGTTGAGAGAAATTTTGATGTAGAAACCGCAATCAATAAGGTAATATCAGTCTTTGCAGATTTGCAAGGATAGCCATTCATTCTGGGAGGAATCTTTTTGTTCAGAAACAAATCATTACTGGTCACCGGTGGTACCGGCTCTTTCGGAAATGCAGTCGTTAAGCGTTTCCTTCAGACAGAGATAAGCGAGATTCGCATATTCAGTCGTGATGAGAAGAAACAGGACGATATGCGAAAACTGTACAACAACGACAAACTAAAATTCTATATAGGTGATGTTCGCGATTATAACAGCATTGAATCTGCTCTCAGAGGAGTCAATTTCGTCTTCAGTGCGGCGGCGCTGAAACAGGTTCCCTCCTGTGAGTTCTTTCCACTTGAAGCTGTCAAAACAAACATACTGGGAACGGAGAACACACTCAACGCAGCAATAGCCAACGGCGTGAAGAAAGTAATCGTTCTTAGTACAGACAAGGCAGTATATCCAATAAATGCCATGGGTATGACCAAAGCGCTTATGGAAAAAGTTATGGTTGCCAAATCTAGAACTATCTCGGAGAACAAGACAGTTCTCTGCGGCACGAGATACGGAAACGTCATGGCCTCGAGAGGATCAGTTATCCCCCTCTTTATTGAACAGATTAAAGCAGGAAAGCCCCTTACAATTACCAACCCGAACATGACTAGATTCATGATGAGTCTGGACGATGCCGTAGATCTCGTTCTCTACGCTTTCAGGAACGGCAATCAGGGAGATATCTTCGTTCAGAAAGCCCCGGCCGCAACTATAAAGACTCTCGCCGAAGCCCTAATAGACATCTTCGAGGCAGACAGCAAAATCCATATAATTGGCACGCGCCACGGTGAAAAACTGTATGAGAGCTTGCTTACTTCTGAAGAGAGATTGGTAGCGGAAGATCTCGGAGAGTACTATCGAGTCCCGGCAGATACCAGGGATCTAAACTACTCGAAGTATTTCGACAAAGGGCAGCTTACAGTCGAAAATGTTGAACCCTATACATCTCATAACACAGATCAATTAACGGTTGAGGGATTGAAGAAGCTCTTGTTATCGTTGGAAGAGGTCCAGAGCGAACTAGATAATTGGCACTCTATTAGAGGTACCTCAGGCAAGGTGGTTGGATGAAGTTTCTTGTTCTTGGAGCAGCCGGAATGGCCGGGCATACAATATCGACCTATCTATGTGAAAAGGGACACGATGTCATTGGATTCGATCGTGTGAAGGGCAACCATTGCGAATTTGTCGTTGGAGACGCAAGAAACGTCGAATTTATTCATGGCATAATAACTCAGGGGCGATTTGATTCTGTTATTAACTGCATTGGAATTCTGAATCAATTTGCGGAAGAGAATAGAGAGCTTGCAGTCTTTCTGAACTCTTATCTCCCTCACTTCCTTGCGGAGATAACTAAGAATCTGGATACACAGATCATCCATATGAGTACTGACTGTGTTTTCTCTGGAAAAACAGGTGGCTATACTGAATCGGATCTGAGAGACGGAGAGACTTTCTACGATCGGACCAAAGCCTTAGGGGAGCTTGAAGACGAGAAGAACATAACTTTTAGGAACTCGATTGTCGGACCGGATATGAACGAAAACGGAATAGGCCTTTTCAATTGGTTCATGAAGCAGGACGGAACGATAAAAGGTTATACCAGAGCAATGTGGACAGGTCTCACCACCCTCGAGCTTGCCAAAGCTATGGAGCAGGCAGCCCAGAAAAGAGCGAGCGGTTTGTACAACATGGTTTACAGCAAACCTATAAGTAAATATGATCTGCTGAAGCTATTCAACAAATACATGAGGAATGACGAACTAAATATTGAGCCTTTCGATGGTTTCGTTGCAGATAAATCTCTTAAGAGAACACGATTTGAGTTTGGTTATGTTGTTCCCGACTATGAGACGATGGTATCTCAGATGGCAGAATGGATAATGAATCATAAGTATTATTATCCTCACTATAATCTATAGAAATGGAGAATGAAATGACCAAAACTAAGGTAATGACAATAGTTGGAACCAGGCCGGAAATAATAAGGCTGGCCGCGATAATAAAGAAGTTTGATAAATACTTCGATCATATACTCGTCCATACCGGCCAGAACTGGGATTATTCATTGAACGAAATCTTCTTTCAGGAGCTCGAGATAAGAAAGCCTGATTATTTTCTAAACGTTCCGGGAAAGCACCTGGGAGAGACGATGGGTAATATTATCAGTGCTGCATATGAAGTCCTCCTAAAAGAGAAGCCCGAAGCACTTCTGATACTTGGGGATACAAACAGCGCTCTGAGCGCTATTCCGGCTAAAAGACTAAAGATCCCCATATTTCATATGGAAGCGGGCAATAGATGCTTCGATCAAAATGTACCGGAAGAGATAAACAGAAAGATAGTCGATCATATAAGTGATATAAACCTTCCATACACGGAGCACAGCAGAAGATATCTTCTTTCTGAAGGTTTTAGAAAAGAGCATATCTTCGTCACTGGCTCTCCAATGCCTGAAGTCTTATATCATTTCATGGATAAGATAGACAATAGCGATGCTCTTGAGAGACTAAACCTTGAAGATGGAAAGTATATCCTTGTAAGCGCCCACAGAGAAGAGAATCTGGATATAGAGAAGAACTTCAACGAAGTAGTGAACACACTGAACATAGTAGCCGAAGAGTTCAAGCTACCTGTGATCTACTCGACCCATCCCAGGAGCTGGAAGAAGATAGAAGAGAAGGGAGTCAAATTCAATCCGTTAATTACCAATTTAAGACCCTTTGGCTTCTTCGACTACAATAAGCTCCAGAAGAAGGCGTATTGTGTTCTATCTGACAGTGGCACTCTCAGCGAAGAATCGTCTATTATGGGTTTCCCCGCAGTTCTCTTCAGAACAAGCACCGAAAGACCCGAAGTGCTCGACAAAGGCTCTATAGTCATCGGTGGAATAAAGGCCAGAGGAGTGGTCAACGCGATAACGATTGCAAGAGAGACCTTCAAAAGCGAAGAAAGAGCTCCTTTATCACCGGATTATGTTGACAGAAATGTTTCCGATAAAGTCCTCAGGATTGTCCAGGGATGTTTCGAGATCATCAATCGCACATCTTGGTTGAAGGAGGTCTGAGAGTCAATTTGAAGACAATAATTGTTAATGATGTTGCAGCTTCTATGGGTGGGGCCTTGTCTATTCTGAGACAATTTCTACGGGAACTCAAAGAAAATGAAATGGCTAAATCGTTCAGATGGATTATATTTGTCTCGAATGATCTTGTCAATGAGTTCAGCAGTGAGTACATCGAAATAGTAAAGGTAGATGCAAAAAAATGGAGAAAGCGTATCTGGTGGGATACGTTCGGGATTTGCAAGTGGCTGCACGACCGTCATATTGAGCCTTCCTTAGCTGTATCATTGATGAGTGTGGGATTTCGAAAGCTTGATTCCCCTCAGATAGTGTACATGCATCAGTCTTTACCTTTTGGAGACTTCAACGAGTTCATGCCATTTGAGTTAAAAGCAAGGTTTTATCGTTTGGCAATATGGAAATGGATGAAAAGAACTATAAGAAGAGACTCATCAGTCGTTGTTCAGACAAACTGGATGAAAGAAGCGGTGAGCAATAAACTTAGAATTCCAAAAGAGCAAATCCATGTCATTAGGCCTGTAATTGAACCATTTGCTGGAGAGGAATTGCGGTGCGTAAACAACAAGAGTTACTATCTTTTCTATCCGGCAGTTGCTAGTGCTTCGTACAAAAATCATGAGTTGCTTATCAAAATACTATCGACAATAAAAAAGAAAAAGCCAGAGCTATATCCTAGGATCACACTCGCATTCACCTGCAATCCTGATGATAATAGAATAACGAAATACTATTATCGTCTGTCCAAAAAACTTTCTGTTGATGAGAGAATTGAGTGGAAGGGCTACCTAAGCAAAGATGAAATGCTTAGAGAGTATATTCAATCAGACATAGTGCTTTTCCCGTCAAAGCTGGAAACATTTGGTTTGCCTTTGATAGAAGCAGCTTCAATGGGAAAGCCCATTTTTGTTCTTGACGAACCTTACGCTCACGATGTTCTCGAAGGTTATAAAGGAGTCAAGTACATACCGGACGATCCTGCACAATGGGCTGAAAAACTAGAGGAGACTCTCGCTACAAGAAAGCGTTATTTCGAAAAGTACGAAAATGAAGATTCGGGTGGATGGAGTAAGTTTATGAACCTGCTTGTCAGTACATGCAAACTAAATGAGTATTGACTTTTAGGATGCTATTGTAATGTGATATGTAACAACGAATTGTCAAGTATCAAGCTAGGCATGTACCTTGTGCCATCTTGATCTACTTCATCACTAAGGGGTAATGAAATGGTTAATCCGGCTACATTTTTCGTCGTTGCACTGATTATATACCAAATATTGCATGCAAAAGATCTGAAAACGCTCTCCTTTCATCTGTTTTTAGACGGTATTGTTTTTGCCCTGTTAGCTGGTTCAGGATACTTCATCAAATTTGGTTCACTTACACTAGAATATGAAGAGGTTTTGATGCTGTGCTATATTGTCGTATTTATAGCATCGGGTGGAATGAAGAAAGATAGTCATGGATTAGTTCTGAAAGCGATTGTTCTATTGGTAGTAACTGCGGTTGGACTGTACATCTTGGTACTAGCCCCAAAAAATGTTCTAGTAATGCCAGTTGGAGGATCTTGGGATCAGCAATACTTGGGACGTTTCATATTTGAACCGTTGGCATTCTCGACCAAAAACGCCGAAAGATTTTTCCGGCTTATTTTAGTAACAATCGTAGCAATTGGGGTAAGTGATTTAGTGCGCAAGAAAGAATTTCGCTCGAGCTTAATCAAGTCCATAATAATGATTACGCTGATTCAAACAATTATTGGTTATCTTGATATCGGAACCAAAATGCTTCTGAATCGCCCAGTTCTTCAATTGATAACCACTTCTTTCCTTGGAACGGGAGTTTCTCAGTTTGGAGGAATTGCGATGAGAGGAGGTTCCTATTTGATACAAGGTTTTATGAGGGAGCCCTCTCATTTCGCCGTTAGCTTTGTCCCAGGTTTGACAATCCTTGCTCTGTTGAAAGAAAAATCTCTCTCTACACAGTTCCTTGAAGTTGCTTCGATAGTAATTCTTGTCTTGTCCACCTCTTTCGCAGGTTTTGGAATTGTGTTTTACTGGCTTATGCTCAAACTTTGGAAGTATGTTATTGAGCACAGACGTGGAAAGATAATTAGCATTGCGATAGTTGTTATTACGCTGTCATTTTTAATCGGAGTACTGGGACTTCTTTCTGATCTCTTTCCCTTGGTGCACTACTACATTTCGAGACTATCGGGGCTCATTGGAATCGGTCCTGCAGTTGGTTCAGAATCTATTCGCCTACTGAGCGTTCAGAGTTCTCTTGACCTGATGTTTAGAAGACCAATCTTTGGTCTTGGCCTTGGTTCCACTAATGCTCACGGCTTCTTGCCTAGCCTCCTTGCTAACATAGGCCTTGCTGGTTTCATCGCTTGGATTGTCTTCTTCGTAGACGCGTTAGGAATGAAGCAAGCTAGTTTTGTCCCTTTGTTGCTATGGCTCTTTTTGGGAATGCTCATTGGCGACATCGGCTGGCTTTACAATATGATGGGATTGGCTATGGTAATTGGAGTTGCATGTATCTCTTACTCAGGAGATAAACTGAACGAAAATTCAATCGATGAGCATCTGCCTGCAGCTTAACTGAAGAGAAATGATTCGCCGATGTTTTGGCATCTGGTTTTCCTCAGATCATATGAACTAACTCATGATGGCCGTCAGTCGCAACAGTTGAAGTATATGGCTTGTGCCGGACGATCCAGTGGGAATATGAACAGGAAAGACCCAATAAGGGAGATGTTTTCAGCTCGAAAAGGCGGGCATATCTTCATCTTTTCTACAATGGTGAGAAGGCAGCCAAAGATCAGGCAGATATGAACGATTATCTGAGCATACTATACAATGACCTGAAGAACAACAAACTCAAGGAATACAGTATTAAGGACTACGACAAATACTTTACTCTTACCAGTAAATTCAGGAAAGTCACACCGAAGGAAGAGGCTATGCGTGAAGCGGCAAGAAACTATGGCTATTTCGCACTGCTTTCCAATGGAGTCAACGATCCCTTCGAGGCCTTATCGCTTTATCGCAGTAAAGACATAGTCGAAAAGGGCTTTGGCAACCTGAAAGACCGGTTGAATTTCAGGAGAATGCAGGTTTCCTCTGAACTATCACTGAATGGAAAGCTGTTTGTCCAATTTGTGGCTCTTATCTATCTCTCTTACATAAAGAAGAAGATGCAGGACACCGGTCTCTTTGAGAACTGGACATTGCAGGGTCTCCTTGACGAACTGGACACTATCGAAAGGTTTGAATCACCCGAACATGGCCGCTTGATCGGAGAAGTCACTAAGAAGCAGAAGGATATCTACGCCAAACTGGGGGTGAAATCACCCTCGTTATAATTTCCACCATTTTAGGTTCCAGACTTTTCTTTCAAAAACTCATTATTTCCCTTCCTAAATCTATGCTAATATTAGTGAGTGAAGGGGTGTTTTGAGATCATAATTGATAAGTCAGCAGCCCGCATTTTCCTCAAACAAAGAGATTGGGGTGTTTGCTGCAGAATATAAGATTGGGAGGTTCGATGAATCATTGTTTTGTTGTACTTAACTGGAATGGTTTTCTGCAGACTCGCGAATGCGTTGAATCAATTCTTAAATATGAAAGCTCCAGTGGGATACTTGTAGTTGATAACGGTTCAAATCAAGAAGAAGTATCAGCTCTTCAGGAATTTCTTGCTATTAGGGGATTCTTTTCTGTAGATCAAGGACATGAAGCGGGATTCCCAAACTTGAGAACGAGTGGGTTAAAGTTGCTTTATCGTTTAAAGGAAAACTATGGCTATGCGATAGGTAATAACTATGGTATAAAACTTGCCGAACAAATCGGATTTGAATACATTACTGTTAGTAACAATGATGTTGTCTTAACGATGCCTGTCATAAATGAGTTGACCACTGAATTGAGTAAAAATGACAATGCTGCTGCTATAGGCCCAAGAGTGTACTCCAATCATCTAAAAACTGAAACAAATCCTATGCGTAGTAGATCAAGTTTCTTCTATCTTTTTTGGTATAGAATATTTTATCCGATTCTTTTACCTTTTGACAAAATTCATCGCTTGAATTTTCGGACATATGCGGGAAGATCAAGACGATTAGAGACTAACGAGTTTCTAAGTGGCTGCTTTGTGACATTTGACGCAGTTAAGCTGCATCAAGTTAATTATTTAGACGAGAACACATTTCTATATAACGAGGAGGAGATCCTCGCTCTGAAACTAAGATCAAAGGGCTACGAAAGCTTATATTGTCAGTCTGTTTCAATTATGCATAATAATGCAATGACAACAAGAACGTTGCCAAGTAGACAAGTAAACATGCATTATTTCAATTCCACGCTCTATTTTGTAAGAAATTACAAGAAGTATGGAACTTTCAGGGTGGGTTTAATGAAGTTTGCCAACTTTATTTGGGCAAATATCTGGCTACCAGCAAAGAAAATAATTGAAAAGAGAGTAATTTAGTAGCTCTAGAGGAAATTATGCTTGCCGGTGAAGAGAGAATCCCTATACTCCTCTAATTGTTGGATTCGTTCTTAGGATGTTGGTTCTGTAGAATCTTATCAATAATTGGAAGCATTTTTTTATCCCAAGTCAAGGTCCGCTGAGCATAATGTCTCATTATGGTAGAATAATCATCTTTCTTGATGCTATTGAAGAAGACTAGAATTGAAGCAATATCAACTGGCGAGTCATCTGCTGGAATCCTGTGAACGTACCTGAATTCTTCGGGAAAGTCATCATCATATGATGCCAATATAAATGGGATTCCTCTTGCACAGTATTCTCTACTTTTCAAAGCACTATCCTTGAACACTTTTTTCCTGTGATTCCCTATGCTTGCAACTGCAATGTCTGATAGGTTAAAGATTGCGTCAAGTTCTTTGCCAGTCATTGCACCAAAAAAAACTACCTCGTTCACTAACCCTAGATTCTGCGCTAATTCTCTCAAAGCTTGAAGTTCTTGACCATCGCCTACTACAAGAAATTTTACTAATTGAGTACCACCTGAATTATAGAATTCCGAAAGCCCTTTAATCACACGATCGAATCCATGCCAGTTCTGCAAATGTCCAACTGCGAGTAGATTAAGCCCCTCATGACTGACTGGCGAAACAACTGGCAATTTTTCAACACAAACACCGTTATTTATCTTGATGAGTTTCTCATTTTCTATTTGTGATGAAAAACAGTCACAGCTAACCATTGCAGGAATAAAATCAACTATATCGAAAAGCTTTCTGTAGTTCCACTTATCCAAGTAGTAGTTTAGTCTCCCGAAAGTCTTGGGATTGCTTCTCATTTCCTCTTGCCAAGGATAGGTAGGATACTCATAGAAGAGTTGCGTTTTTTGTTTCTTCAAACCTCTGAGTGTTCGAAGAACGCTTGTTGTAAGTGGAATGATCCTCCTTATATAGGCAAAATCAACATCATGTTTATCTATCATAGTTCTCAGAAGAGAAAGAAGCTTGTGCTGATTAATGAAACCTCTGATGTATCTAATTTTCTTGGACTGTTTCACACTCATAATTTTGCCGATTGACCTGTCCAAATACTCTCCAAAGAAGTATTCATTTCCATTTGAAGCCAAGACATACATGTGATCCGTAATCTTTGAGAGCACATCGATCTGACCAAGAATCTTGTCTTTGTATCCACTCTTGTTTTCAATGTCAACATTCACAACGTATAGACCATTCATCATTATTCACACCCTATGCAAGAATCGACAATCAATATCTTCAGTATCTATCATGAAACTCCAAGTATTTCCCGGAAGTAACTATGCCTATCCACTCTCCATTATTCAAATACCAGTCTATTGTCATCTCTATACCTTCATCGAACATGATCGTAGGTTTCCATCCCAGCTCTTGAGTTATCTTAGTAGGATCTATACCGTATCTTCTGTCGTGGCCCAGTCTGTCGGTCACGTGTTTTATGAGCGATTCATTTATTACTAAATCCCCAGTCTTTTTTCTAAGTATCTCGATTATTTTCTTGACTATGTAGATGTTCTCCCTCTCGTTGTGGCCGCCTATGTTATAGACTTCCCCAGACTCACCATTCTCGAAAACCAGATCAATTGCCCTGCAGTGGTCTTCAACATATAGCCAGTCCCTTATCTGTCTGCCGTCACCATATACCGGCAGAGGTTTGTGATTGAGCGCATTATTTATCATGAGGGGTATAAGCTTTTCTGGAAACTGGTAAGGCCCGTAATTGTTCGAGCATCTTGTTATATTGACTGGCAGTCCGTAGGTATCGTGATAAGCTTTTACTATCAGATCGGCCGAAGCTTTCGATGCTGAATATGGACTGTGCGGGTCAAGTGGCGTCTTCTCCGTGAAGTATCCTGTGGGTCCGAGAGCTCCATAGACTTCGTCGGTTGAAATCTGAAGAAACTTGGCAGGTTTGCAGCTTTGCAGGTTGGCTGAAATTGATCTATCTGTTTCTGACTCATGTTTAGTAAGATCTATGCATTTCCAGCCGTTTTCACCTCTCCAGTGCTTTTTTGCGGCATCGAGGAGAACCTGTGTTCCCAGTATGTTTGTCTTCAGAAATATCTGGGGATCGTGAATTGATCTATCCACGTGTGACTCGGCTGCGAAGTTTATTACTCCATCTATGTCTTGATCGTTGAAGATACGCTCCATAAGTTCGGGATCACAGATATCACCTTTTATGAAGGTGAATCTCTTTTTCTCTTCTTCAGTCAATCCTGAAAGATTGTCCAGATTTCCTGCATAAGTTAGATTGTCCAGACCTATAATCTTTCTCTCAGGGTGTTTGCGAAGATAGTAATATACGAAGTTGCTTCCTATAAAACCGGCCACACCAGTAACTAAAATTGTCAACCCAAAACACCTCCGGTAGTGAAGAGTGCGTAGTGAGAAGAGGGGAACACTCTCACGATCTGACCAACTTGCTCTTAAGAGAAGTAATGGTCAAATTGATCATCTTGGACAATTCTACGCACAAAGCGTCTATCTTTAATGTTTCTGAAGCTTCTGCGTAGCCGAACTTCATGGCGAGCTCTACCTGAGTAATCACTTCGGCCAGTGAACCTCTTGACTGGTAAAGGAACTGTATGTACTCTTTTGCGTGACCTCTTGCCGAACCCTCGGCGATGTTTGAAGGGATTGAGACAGAAGCTTTTCTCAACTGGTTTCCAAGACCAAAAGTCTCGAACGAAGGGAATTTGTGTATGAGTGAATACACACTCTCCGCTAGTTCTACGGCTTTCTGCCAAATAATCAGATTCTTGAATTCCAAATCGATTACTCCTTTCTACTAAAAGATTCGAGTTAAATCACACTTTCATCCATTCACTCTTCACTTCTCACCGAGATTTCTTTCAGAAATCTCTCAGTTGCATCTTTCCATTCTGGCAGTTCGTATCCAATCGTTTCATTCAGTGGGAAAGTATTCATGGCGGAGAATTCCGGTCTCTGCGCCGCCGTCTTGAAGTCGCTGCCCTTAACCGGGACAATCTTTCCCTTCCATCCTGTGAGCTCGAGTATGTGTTTCGCCCATTCATATCTGCTACAGTATCCAGTGTTTGCCATCTGATATATTCCATAAGCTTTGGTTTCTAGAAGATCGATGATCGCCCTGGAAAGATCAGCAGTATACGCCGGGGAGGATATCTGATCATCTACAATCTTTAGTTCATTCTTCCCCTTCGACCATTCGAGGATTTTCTTGACAAAGTTCGTATTCCCGGCGCCGAAAACCCAGCTTAATCTGACAATGAAGCTACGATTCGAGAAAAGTGAGACTAGTTGTTCACCATATAGCTTGCTTTGCCCGTATTTCGATAATGGCTTTGGCTCATCCCATACGAAGTAAGAACTTCCCTTCTTTCCGTCAAAAACATAGTCTGTGCTGAAATGCATGAGAGGAATTCCTATTTCGTTTGCGACTATCGCGAGGTTCTTCGGACCGATGGCGTTGACCAAAAATGCATTCTTCCAGTCTTCTTCTGCCTTATCTACTGCGTTGTATGCAGCACAGTTGATTATTGCCTCAGGATTCGTTTGTGAGACAGTTTCTCTCACAGATTTGAGATCGGTAATGTCTAGGTGAAGCAGTTGATTAGCAGATTCGCTGATTGGCTGATTTGGATTTGGCTCGAAGGTCGTGGCGCGTGGTTCGTCGTGTAAAGACTCTGATTCACGACCTACGTGCAACGTGCTACCTTCCAAATAGTCCGTAGCAATATATTGAATACCTCGCCGCTCACATTCTTTCTGCAGATCCTGTCCGAGTTGTCCGTTGGCTCCGGTTATTAGAAGTTTCATACACACCTCACTTATGTAGTTTAGCAGATTAGCTGGATTGGCAGACTTCCTAATTGAGCTCGTGGCTGGTAGCGCGTGGCCCGTAGTAAGAATCTAAGACTTTCAAGCTAAGTGCCACGTGCTACGCGCTAATTCTGCTAATCTTCAAATCTGCCAAGCTGCAGTTCTTTCAACATCGGCCACTTCCTATCCTTTTCAGACAATAAGGGCTCTTTTATTCCGTATTTTTCAAGCGGCCATTCTATAGCTATATCTGAATCATTCCAGATGATACCGCCCTCATCTTCTGGATGATAATAATCCGAACACTTGTATGTGAACTCCACTATTTCAGTAAGCGCGAGAAATCCATGAGCGAAACCTTCCGGTATAAAAAACTGTTTCTTGTTCTCTTCACTCAGGACGACCCCGAACCATTTTCCAAATGTCGTCGAGTCCTTCCTTAAATCAACTGCTACATCATACACTTCACCTTTGATAACTCTCACCAATTTTGCTTGAGGAAACTCTTTCTGAAAATGAAGACCTCTTAGAATTCCCTTCTTTGATCTCGAATGATTGTCCTGAACGAAATCTATGTCAACCCCAATCTCGTGGAATTCCTTTTTGCTGTACGTCTCCATGAAAAAGCCACGTTCATCGCCGAAAACAGTAGGTTCGATAATGTATAGATCAGGAATTGGAGTCGGTTTTTTTTTGAATTTTGCCATTATAACCTCCTGAGATGCAGATTAGCTGGATTGGCAGATTAGCAGCTAAGAAAAAACCTCTTTCTAAACTTCTTATTGCTTGAAGAAGCCTTGTGTTCAGACAATCAAAGTTTATCATTTGGAACACGCCAAAGCGTTCTTCAGATCACCGGAGTTGCTAATCCTCGGCATCGCCTTTTCTGATTCTCCTAGAATCTTTCATAGTTCTAATGAGAGCGTTGATCCTCATTCCAAGTATCTCATATTCCATTTGAGTTGCATTTATCTTATCTAAATCTCCAAAGTTCAATGATCTGCAAATCTCAAGTTGAGTAATAACTTCAAAGAGAGACGCACGAGCTTGGTCAAGGAAATGAGCAAAGTCTTTCCTTGTACCTCTTCCCGATCCTTCAGCTATGTTTGAGGGTATGGAGACTGCAGATCTCTGCAGCTGTGCGGCGAGTCCAAACTGCTCATTCTTCGGAAACTCTCGAGTGATTTCATAGACTTTTACAACCAAATCCATGGAAACTCTCCAAACTTCAAGATCTTTGAACCTCAATTCCGCCATCCACCTATCATCCTTTCTAAACCCGTTCTAATGCTCCACCAATCTTCAAAACTGCTAACCTGCCAATCTGCTGAGTACTACGTGCTGCTAAGACCATTCTCCGCAATATCTTTCAGATATTTGCCATATTCTGTCTTCAAGAGCGGTTCTGCCAGTTTCAACAACTGTTCTCTATCTATATAACCCTTTCTAAATGCAATTTCCTCGATGCATGAAATGTAAAAGCCTTGCCGTTTCTGAATAGTCTCAACGAAGTTACTTGCTTCAAGAAGGCTGTCATGGGTTCCTGTATCCAGCCAGGCCATACCCCTTCCAAATAGTTCTACTTTGAGTTTTCCCATCTTCAGATACTCTCTGTTTAGATCGGTAATTTCGATTTCCCCTCTTGCAGAAGGCTTAAGATTCTTCGCTAATTCTACGACTTGATTATCGTAGAAATAAAGTCCCGGAACCGCGTAATGTGACTTAGGTTTTTCAGGCTTCTCTTCGATTGAGATGACATTACCAGCTTCATCAAACTCCACAACACCGTACGCCCGAGGATCTTTCACGTAATAACCAAAAATTACTGCACCTTCTTCCAGCTCCGCAGCTCTTTTCAAAGACCCGGATAATCCCTGCCCAAAGAAGATATTATCGCCGAGAATCATTGCGACTTTCTCGTCTTGAATGAATTCTTCGCCAACTATGAAAGCATCCGCGAGACCGCGAGGTTCACTCTGAATCTCATAGTCAAAAGACATTCCAAGTTGGAAACCATCACCAAAAAGTTCTTGAAAGATTGGAAGATCTCTTGGTGTCGAGATAATGAGTATCTGTCTGATACCGGCAAGCATAAGTACGGAAAGCGGGTAATAGATCATAGGTTTGTCGTAAACCGGGAGGATTTGCTTCGAAATAGCTTTTGTGATCGGATGAAGCCTCGTTCCAGCCCCACCTGCGAGAATTATTCCTTTCACGTAATCACCTCGATAGATTATTTCATCGCTTGAGAACAATATGACTCCATTATCAGGTTAAATTCATAGCAGTAAGCTCACATGAGTTAAATACGTTACTATGATACTACCCATGCCGTATTTGTTTGTTAAAAAAGAAAGGAAGTGACACCTCTTTCGCAAAGAATATTTCTTATATTTCCGTCTTTTCTACCAACCTAGATTCGCCAACACAATAAGCTAACCCTCGGTGTCCTTTGCAAGAGCAGAGAATACTGAAAAATGGAAGCCTCACCGATAAATGAAGAAGCAGGAAGGATCTCCCTTCCTTCCTGCCGTTAGGGTGTGTGAGTGGAACAGTTGCATGTTCTATGTTGCAAGAAATAAACGTTGGCCGTCAAAGGTCCACCGTTCTCCGGACAGATCTGCTGGCCGCTTGCTAAGAAACGCTCAGCGCTGGAAAAAGCCCTATACCATGATGCTAGGACAATGAACCGTCACTTTGGAGGTTGCTCCGTTCTTCGAAGCCTTCGTTGATTAAAACTTGATCCAAGACAAACACCCACCAAACTACCTAGGTATTGATTCTTGCTTTTCTTCCATCAGCATGGCCTTTTCCCAGTCGAAGTTAAGGACTGTTTCTCGGTTCACGGGTTTTCCTCTGTCTCTCGATACTATGACCCTCAGTTCTTCTTTCGGAGCATTGTCGTCATAGGAACGCTCGTGATGAAGCATGATTATCGTGTCAGCGCAGGCGGTTATCTCTTCACCGTCATGGAAGTCCTTCTCTTGAGGAAAGTTGCCGGGATTATCCAGAACCGTCCTCTTCATCTGGCTTCCAAGGATGATCGGAATATCGAGAAGTAAGGCGAGTTCTTTGAACCAGTCGACCTCTCCCTCTCTCTCGCAAATCAGCTGCAGGTAATCGACAAAGCAGACGTCGAAATTGAGTGATTCCTTCTCCTCCTCGATTTCATACGCCACCTCGTCTATCGCCCAGTCTCTAAGATCAAAAAAGAATAGCGGGATCTCGTTCAGCTCTCTTCTCAAGTTCTCCGCATCGTAATAGTCTCTGAAGTGCCTCGAAATGAATCTTTCCTTCAGCTCTAGCGTACTTCTCTCAAGTGTTATGTATGCGGTTTTTATTCCATCCCTTGCGAACCTGTGGGCCATGTTCAGCATCAGCGTAGTCTTTCCCTGAGAGGGCCTCGAACCTATTATGATAAGGTCCGTTTCTCTAATAGGTTGAAGAATATCGTTCAGTTTCTCTATCGGCCATCTGTATTCAGACATTTAATTCACCTCCATTAGAAATAGTTGTCCGTCAACGGTTCGCCGTTCTCCGGATTGAACCGCTGTACGCTTAAAAGCGGAGAACCCGCTGGTCGCTGGAAGAGCCGCTTGCTAGAAAACGCTTTTTGCTTAGCGCTGTTTAAAAGACGCCACTGACAACAAATAATGTGCATTATGTCAAAGATTAAGAGCAAAGACATTCAAAACTATGGTGTTCTTTTTCCTTAACAGGTCAGTGCTACAATAATGCTGGGGGTGAGCTTATGACTTATTCTTACGAAAAACTCGATGTTTACAAACTCAGCATGGCCTTCGCATATGATGTCTATCAGCTTGTCTCTTCATTCCCTGATTATGAAAAGTTTGGCCTTTCTTCTCAGTTGAGGAGAGCCGTAATATCCGTTCCTTCAAATATCGCAGAAGGTTCAGGAAGGCAACACAAAAAGGAATATGCCCAGTTTCTCTATCTCTCCAAAGGCTCCCTCAGGGAGGTCATAACCCAACTTGAATTGTCAATGATGCTCGGTTACATAGACCAGGAAACTCATGAAACACTTCGCGAAACAGCTGATAGACTTCACAGAATGCTCAATCGCCTAATCGCCAGCCTCAAAGTCTCATCCGACTAGTGCTCAGCGGATCTTCGATCTTCCCAGCGGGTTTTAGCACTTCCAGCGCTCAGCGATAAGCGGATCTTCTCAGCGTTCAGCCGGTCCTTGCTCTACCCAGCGTACAGCCCTCAGCGCTCTTTGTTCTTCCCAAAGGGTCTTGGCATTTCACAGCGAACAGCGCTCAACGATGAGCGGTTCTTTTTTATCTTCCCAGCGTTTCCTTCATCACTCACCCGATCTCCTGGCATTTTGCTGTTCCTTCGCTCCTTTCCTGCTGTGGAAATACTTCATAGATTTCTTCGTCCATTCCATGATTTCTTCATTCACTTCGTAGATATCGTTCAGCTCCTCAGCATCTCCGATCTCTTCAGCGTAAGCCTCTGTTATCTTTCCTCTCAGGGTCGCTTCATATCGTCGGACATCCAGAATTGCCGCAGCGCGAAACATCTTAATGCTTTCTTCGACCTTGTCTATCTTCTTCAGCGCTTTGGCGACGAGAAGATAATTCTCAGCCTCCAGAGGATCGAGGAGCAGCGCTCTCTGAAGCCATGCAAGTGAGTCAAGCGGTCTGTTCAGTTCGAGGTAGAGCTCGCTCATTTCCCTTAAAGTGTTGCGGTCATCGTTATCATATGAGAGAGCGAGCCTGTACATCATCTCGCTCTTGTTCGGAAGGTTTAGCTTCCTGTATACTCTTGCGAGATCCTTCACGCTTCTCATATCGTCGGGCCATCTCCTGTAGCACTCCTCGAAGAGCCTTTTCGCTATATGGAGATCACCGAAGTCTTCAGCTATCCTGCCTAGCACCAGGTATTCGCTGTCATACTTGAACTCGTCCAGCGGCTCTTCCTCGAGTTCCCAGTTAGGATCTTCTTTCAACCCTATTTCCGTAATCGTCTTGAGATAAAGCTCCTTAGCCTTTTCCGTTTCTTCTAGAAACTGGTGCCTTCTTATTTCGTTCAGTCTCATAATCATCATCATGTTTTTCACCTCTCTTATCCTTTCTAATCTCAAATCACTTAGATCAGAGCCGAGCCTCGGTGCTCTCTTGTCTGAATTCATCATTTAATGAGTCTTCATCCGTCAGATTATTTGAAGACGAGAGAAATTTTCTGTGCATATGGAGAATCTCTCCAAAGGAAGTACCTTCGCGGTATCCGTTCTTCCTTTCGGCTTCGAGTCTGTCGGCGTTCTTTCGTATTAACTCGACTGCTTCGATCAGATCCTCTGTCTTTGAAGAATCTCCAAGGTTGTCATACATCACCTTTGTCGTTATGTCTACCGCTTTAGGGATCTCCATGGAGAAGTTCAGCATAACTCCGGCGAGGAAGTTCTGCCTGCTTGCAGAAGGCCTCTCCATCTTTGAAAGTACCTTGCTCAGCTGGAAGTATCCAGTCGGGTCTAGGGGATGATCTCTCGTGAGTTTGTCGAACCAGAAGTAGGCCTCGGTTAGCTTTTCTTCGTTAAAGGCCATCTCTCCCAGCTGGAGAGTCGCCCAGAAATGCTTCGGGTCCATTTTCAGAACCCATTTGTAATTTCCCGAGGCCGCTTCGAGCCTTCCCATAGATCTTTCTATGTCGGCCATGGAGCAGAAGCCGCAGGTTTCATCCGGGTTTTTCTCGCAGAATTTCTTCAGCATCTCCAATGCCTTCTCCCTTTCTCCGAAAAAGGCCGTCAGTCTTGCCGCGTCATACAGCGCATATCCCGAGAGCTTTTTTTCGCCTTTCATGAGTTCCAAATAGAAAGCTCTAGCCTCTTTGAATTTCATCTGTCCTATGTACTTGTTTGTGATCCTTATGAGGTCTTCTTCTCTTGACTTCTTTTTCGCTGAAAAGCCTTTATCGACAACGGGATGGAGCTCGGGCTCGTCCCTCAAACCGAGAAGAAAATCTATTGAGACGTCCAGCGCCTCAGCTATCCTTAACAGGGTGTAGTACCCCGGGAACCTTTCTCCCTTCAGGTACGAAGTCAGTATCGAAGACCAGAGCTCTACCTTCTGAGCCAGCTCGGCTTCAGTCATATTCTTGTCTATCATTCTTTCCTTCAATCTTCTTGCGAATTCTTCCATGTTTTCCTCCTTTGAAATCAGTTGTAAGTTCTGAGATCCAAGTTGCAAGTAGAAAAGCCCAACAAGACGGGTCTCGGGCTGGGGTTTCGTGAACACAAGGGGTTGAACCGTCACGAAACCCCAGTGCTATTGAGGCCGTCATTCCGAACTTGTTTCGGGATCTGGGCTTGATCTTCTCGACGGGGTACGGAGGACCGTTGACAGATAACGTGGGTTTCATCAACGCTCAACAGCTCCTTCGGCAGCTCTTTCGCCAGGCAAGACACCACCGAAGAGTTTCGAGAGAAGCTCGTTGTTCACTTCCTCTTTCTTTCCGTTAAGCGCCTTGTCATCCTCCTTGAAATCGTATGATTCATATGCCCTTATGAACTGAGCCCTCACTACCCTTCTTGATTCACCCGTCATGTCGCATAACTCCTGCCATCCTATTGTCCTTTTTGCATTCTCGAGCCTTGGATCGTCGTAGAATTGCTCTTTGTAGATTCCGTGTTTGTGCACGTCATCGATGACTATCTGCCACGCGTCTTCAGCGGTCAACGAATTCTTTGTCTCATCGAGAGCGGCCTTTCTTATCGCGGCAATCGTCGGGGGTCTATGGGTCGTCATTACCAATCTGTGCACAGCTGCCAAGAAGGCCGTATCGGAGATATCGGAGAGCATCTTGTACCAGAGCTCTGTCGCCGGTCTTTCGAGAGCGAATCCGGGGAAGGCCATCATCAGTACCGCCAATCCCTCAGCGAATGTTTTTCTGTCCATCTAATCCAACTCCCACGAAGTCCCTCAGGACATCTGCCATCCTGTCTCCCCTGTTGGAGTACTTCCCCTCGAGGACCTTCTCGAAATTAGAGGGCTTCATAAGCCAATCGAAGTCTGCCCTCCATCTCGTGACCCTCCCCGAGAGGAACTCAGATTCCTCCACACTGTTGAAGTAATCTTCCCAGAACTCTATCGAGGGATACTCCTTCCAGCGTGCGCGGACGTTTCTCTTTCTAGAACCCGACCATTTTGCCGATTCCTTCGGAGCAGGAAGGGAGGGACAGAGATCGATGAAGGCCTGGCGGATCTTCTCGTAAGGTGCGCAGAAGTCGGCCGATCTCCTCTCCGGCGGAGACTCATCCGAAGTGGAAGAAGAATCGTCTTCTATCCGGGCTTCGAGAGAAGAGAAAACTCTGCTTTCATCGTCCGACTCATCTTTCGAATAGGATGTCGTCTGTTCTCCCCAGCTGTCTTTCGCCTCGATTTCTTTCTCTCTTTTGGAAACCCCCACAGATTCACCGGAAATCGGACTCTCTCCCGTCAGTCTCACTGACGAATTACCGTTAGGTAATTGTGTACTTTTTTCTTTTGTTTTCTTTGGTTTTGTTTTGTTTATATTATTGGGATCAGTCGAGAACGTATCGGGAACGCATCGGGGACGCGTCGGGCTTTCATCGTGATCATCCGTGCTTTGGTCGACAGCATTCATTTGCGCGCTATCTGCGGTTTTTGTAATCTGATCCCCGGCGCGCATCTGGGTATCCGTCGGGGACGCATCCGGTACGTGTCGGGTATCCATCGGGAACGCGAAAATCGAGTATTTTCCGGGGTTGAATCTGTCGCCCGATTCATAGGATATGAGTCCTGCCTTGCACAGTCTTCTTCTCGCTCTTGAGAGCTGTCCCTTTGTGCATCCATATACGCTCTGAACTATCCCGTTCGGAAGGACAAAGCTCTCGGGCCATCTCGCGTTGTTCGCGTAGTCGAGAACGAAGAAATATAAAGAAGTCTCTAGAGAGTTGAACTTGTGTATCTTATTTGCTATCCAGAAGTTGTTGATCAGTTCTATGTAATTCATACAAAACCTCCATTGAAATAGTTGTCCGTTGAGCGTTCACCGATCTCCGAAAGAACTAGATCCATTTATAGCGGATGCTTTCACGTCTTCTGAGCAAATGGCCAAGTTTTGCCGGTGAACCTTCTTTTTGCTATCGTCATCATCGGGAGGTGTGATGATGGCTTTTAGGTTCAAAGACCTCGAGGTTTGGAAGCTGAGCAAGGATTTCGCAAAGGATATCTACTCTGTTACCTCAACTTTTCCTGAGGAAGAGAAATACACATTGGTTTCTCAGCTTCGCAGGGCAGCGGTTTCCGTAATGTCTAACATTGCCGAGGGAGCTGGTCGCCAGTACAGGAAGGAATTCATTCATTTCCTCTACATGGCCTGTGGCTCTCTCAATGAAACAGTTTCCCAGCTGGAACTTTCGTCTGAATTCGGCTATATTGACAAAGAGACTCTTGAAACCATCGAAGAGAGTGCCGAACGGATTAACCGCATGCTATGGAAACTCTCAAAATCACTTGCTCCTTCCACCTCGGAGAACGGTCAACGGTGAACCGCTTGCCTTTTCTTGGGTCGGTGGTACGTCAAGATCTTACGAACCTGCTACCAGGCAAGAAACTTCTTTGCCAGCTGCTGAATCAGAAGGTAGGAGAAGACCTTACGTACCTGCTACCCCGTACCCCCAACTTCCAGCGATAAGCGGATCTTCCCAGCGGATCCTTGAACTACCCAGCGTTCAGCGATCAGCGGCTCTTTTGAATCTCCTCACCGGCTTGAGCTTCTCTTTCTTCTCGTATGCATCTTCGGGAAGATAGTCGACCAGTTCTGACAGATTCCTGAACGTGATGAATTTGAATGGATCGGGGAGGCCTACGACGGTATCCAGCGCAGCCTCTCTATCCAGAAGCCTTATCTGAGTCGGAGCTTCA
The DNA here is from genome assembly GCF_002752635.1 of Mesotoga sp. Brook.08.105.5.1. NCBI lineage: Bacteria > Thermotogati > Thermotogota > Thermotogae > Kosmotogales > Kosmotogaceae > Mesotoga > Mesotoga sp. Brook.08.105.5.1. Next base: position 13,125 of record NZ_AYTW01000008.1, on the reverse strand, counting down.
TCACTGGCATACTCGTATCCCTGAAGCTCTACCCTTCCTATCCCTTCCCTGTCTATGAATTCATCCGCGAGCTTCTTCATCTTCTTAGCCCCTTCCTGAAAGGCGACTGTCTTCTGAAGAGTGTTCTTCAGTGAATCTCTGTCCGTTATCATGAGATCTTCTCCTAGCTTTTCCATTAGGGGACAGAAGGAATGATAGAGACAGTAAGAGCAGTGGTCTCCCGCTTCCGGCGAAAAATCGCTCTGAAGGATCTGACTTATCCAGGCGTAGAGATTGATCCCGGCCTCTTCAAGGTTTTCCTTTGTCACCTCTTTAGAAATCGAGGCTCCAGCAGAAAGAGATACCCATTCAATCCTCCCTATCTCGTATCCCTGTCTCGATAGAGCCCAGGCGTAGATAAAGAGCCTCTCCCAATCGGGATCACCGAATCCTGCCTTGAAGTGGCACAAAACGAGGGGCTGGTTAACCGTCCCCGGTCCTCCGTCCTCCGAAAGTCCACAAAAAGCAGATTCAAGGCTCTTTACAGCTTTTTCGGCGAACGGTGAACGGACATCGGAAGACGCTGCCTTATCATCATATTTTCCATTTGAACTGGATTTTGATCTTACGAACCCGCTACCACCTGCCCCCGACCCCGGCGCAGTGTAAAGACACTGCGCTCTTCCCCTAAACACCACTTCGGGTTCGTTGAACGGAATTGGATTGGAGAATCTATCGAGCGCGAAGGGAATATTCAGAGCTACAACATCTTTGCTATTGAGAAATTGAACCCCGTAGTCTATCTGGTCGAGATCCCTCTTCAGGTTCTCTCCAAAGAGGAGAGGAGTAGGTGAATTTCCGAGATAAGAATTGAACATCGCCCTCAGGATGAGGCCGTTGTGTTTTCTTCCCTCTCCCTGCGCTTCGGGAAGCCCCTCGAAATAACGGAGATAGAACCTGCGAGGACATTCCACGAAGGACTTGAGTCTTGAATACGATAGTGGGAACGGGTGACGGTTCTCCGTCAGCTGTTCTCTACTTTGGGATTTCTCAAGAGCTAGTTTCTCCGAGAATGCAGATCCGGTTCTTCCGGACCTGCACTCTGTTGAAACTGCTTTTCCTTCCGAAGTAATATCACTGTTGCAGAAACTGCAGGCAGAATTAGTCACTTTCTGACTAGAAATGCTAACATTAACTTGGTTTCTATTTTGTTTTTTTGAGAGCGGATCTCCTGCCAGAGGTCCGTTCTCGTTTTTTACTGCCGGATTCATGGCGAATCACCTTCCTTTCTTAAGTACAGTTCCAAGTTCCAAGTTGTTAGTTGCAAGCAAAAGAGCCGCTTTTCGCTGATGGCTATTCGCTGCGAAGAGCAATTCGTACTTTATCGCGCAATAGTAAGTATCAGTTGAGCAACAAGATCAGAACCAGATTCTGACCAGAACCTTTGTCAGAATGACGCAAGGTAAGAAAGACAGTCGTCCCGTGAATGGTCTCATCTGTCATCCCGTGACACTTACCTGATGAGCCTGTTTCAAAACGATTCTGAGTAGAAGTTCTTTTCAAAGATCATATACTGGATCTGTTTTCCCTTCGAGTTTCTAGTAGTCTCGATTAGGTTTTTCTCGAAGCGAAGCTTCGTCTCAAACTCAAAGCATCTTCTCGCTCTTCAATTAGCCTTCTCGGAGGACGGTGGACCGTTGACCGATAACCTTCTTCATCAGTCATTTTGCGCCTCCTTTGTTGTTAGTTCTCTTATAGCTCCCTCATATACGCCTATGTCATATCCGAGACTGTAGAGATACATGAGATCCTTGTAGCCGGGAAATCTGGAAGTCCTTGTGAAGCAGGGGAAGATTCTCTCCACCGGAACGCCCAGAAAACGGGCCAGGGTATCCGCGTTTCTGAAACCGGGAATTATCCTTCCCAGCTCGACCTCGGAGATATACTTCTGGTCCTTGCCTATCACCTCTCCGAGCTCCCTCTGGCTAAGTTCTCTCATGATCCTCTCATCGCGCAGGTTGCCCATAAATCACCTCCTCTCTCCATGGTTTGAGTTCATCCAGAACTCCATTTCCTGAATGCAACGGCTATGAAGCCCTGGATATACTCCAAATCATCACTTCATATTCTTGTGAACAAAACCGGGCTGTTCGAACACTGTGTAGATTTAACTAAACTTGCGCAGACTGTTCCCGATCAGTGAAAAACTATTATGCCTTTATTAAGGCGACAGACCTGAAGATGAGTTCTTGAAGAAAGAAACCCTTAAACAAAGAGAACAAAAGATATAAGCAGTCTTTCCGAAAACTTCCATATTTTGAAAAACCTCCATCGGCTCCGCAAGTCAATCAAAACTGGTTGTATATATTCTATATCACCCTCACAAACGCTGTCAAGAACTGTTCGTGAGCTATTCGGCATTGAGAGACCCGGAGCGATATTTTCAAATGCTGTTATTTATTAGCGATTATTGCCGTTTAATGCCAATTATTTCATTCTTTCGATGTGTTAGAATTTGTCTCTTTTCTAATCTTCTTTTTTCTTTCGTTTTCATGATTTTCGACACATGAATGCGATAGCTTTCAATCGGAATAAAAGAGCCTTTGCTTCTCTATTTTGATTATACATAGCCGTTATTCCAGAGCCAAACTCAGGTGTTTTTCACCTGAGCTTGGTGTTTTTTGATCCTGTGATATATATTCATCTCACGTGGCCACGGAGAAGAAGAAAACGGAGGTTGCGGGTACGCGGTAGCGGGTGGGTAAGATCTTTCAAACCCCCAACCCCTTACCTCTGACCCCGGCCTCCAGGAAAAGGAGGAATTTTCATGGGATTAGGAGCAACTGTGATGGTAGTTGGTACCGAGAAGTCACTTTCGATCACCTGGGATACCGGTGTCATTGAGGACGACAAACCGGTCCTCTCTAGACAGACTCTCAGCGTAGATTCGGCAATGACTGCACAGGAGGCATACGATGCAGCCTATAACATAGCGAGCCTCACCAATTACATCATCGCCGACATCAGACTGATCGAAACCCAGACCCTCGGACCGATTGACTAAGAAACGGATGTAAGAGGGTAGAGGATAGAGGTTTGAAGTTAAAGATCTTCCTACCTCTAACCAAGTGATGAAACAACGATAGCCGAAGTCCGTCAGCCGTTCACCGATTAAGATCGTAAATGCAATGCCACTGCACTTTGAAGCTCTTGCGGAGCACGGAGGACGGCCGACGTAGAACCGTTATTCGAAAGGAGGAACTCAAATGAGAAACCTGAGCGTTAGATGGTACGATTCAACCGCGAAGAAGTCTAAGGGCTTCTACATAAAGGAGCCCAAGGAGACTCTGACTCAGGCTGAGGTCGAGACTGTGATGGGAAACCTCGTAACTCTGAAGGTAATCCCTTCAAGCTATGCGGTAGACTACGCAGCGGTAATCGACACTCAGAAGAACGAGTTGTTTAACCTCATATAGATGTAAGTGGATAGAGGTATGAGGTTTGAAAGGGATGGGGTTCCTACCCCGTCCCCTTTTCTAAGTACCGGATGAAGATCTGAGCTTCTTCTTCGAGAATATGAGACCATTCAGGAGCCTGTTGACCTCGTCTGCAAGCCTCTGTATAGAAGAGTGCTCTTCCTCTGAAAGGTAGCTCAGATTGTTGCAGATTTCGAGCTGTGTGGAGAGCTCCATCAGAGAACCCCTGGCAGTATAGAGAAATCTCAGAAGCTCTTTCGTAGACTCTCTTCCAAACCCCTCTGCGATGTTGGAAGGGATAGATACCGAGGCCCTTTGCATTTGAGACGACAATCCGTAGCGTTCATGGTCGGGGAAGTTTCTGGTTAGCTTGTAGATCTCAGTCGTCAGATTCATAGAAGATTTCCACAGCTGCAGTTTTCTGAAGTTTCCAAACATAGATACCTCCTATAACAGTGACTGTGATCCTCTATTATAGCTCTTGATCTTCATACCTCTCACCTCTGGCCTCTAACATCTACTCACGCTCAAAGGAGTGATAATATGTCGTGGATAAAAGAGTTACTATCTCTAATCACAGTCTTCGCAAGTTATGTAGAATCTCCCGGCAACGGACCGGAGAAGAAAGAGAAAGTGAAGCAGATGATAAAGGACGCGCTTCCAGATGAACAATGGAAGATCGATCCCGAATTCTTTGACTTCATCCTGGATGTCCTGATAGACCTCGTCGTCATGTTCCTGAACAGAGGCCTTTGGAAGACAGCGATGAAGGTGCTGGTGAAGTGAAATAGAACTGTCCCGCGAGTTCAAGAAGCGCGGGGCAGGTTCTTTTTCCGCAATCGATATTGCTTTTCTTGCCTGCAATTAGCTATCATTCGCTCCTTTTGAACTTAACATAAACTCTTTTTTGCTATAGTATCATATAGATGAAATTTCATTTGATTGTCGGTTTGAATCTTCATCAGACTCAAAGTTTTTCATAATCTCGGACAATAATATTGTTTTGGAGGTGAACCTTCTGAAGGTACTAAGATTGGGAGGAGTAAATCCCACTACTTCGAGATTCCTCGATCTTCTTGACTTTCCGGAGATCGAGCGTATCGATTATGTGTTGAATGAGTCCGAAGAGCATTATTTCAAGGAATTGAAGGAAGTTGCTAGTTTTTTCGGAATCGAAAACCTTCTTAAGAAAGTCTCAGTTAGTACGCTAGCTTTGGGACCTTTTAGCAAGCTAATCAGAAAGGGCAACAGAATAGTGAATTCCAGTCGGCTGAACAAGCTTATATATTCAAGGCTTCGGGAATTCAATCACAATGACTATGATTTCATTTGGGTCGGAGACAACGATTTTGACGGCTCTAACTACCTTTTTGCAGCTGCAAGAGATTACTTCGGGGATTCAGTAATGGTTCGAAGTTACAAGGAGACTCGATTCTCAAAGAAGTGGGAAGAGCTTTATACGCTTACAAATGCCGATAGACTGATATTTCCAAGCAGAGAGTACCAAAGATTTTTTGAAGACCTCTATGGAATCAAGGTGACTGGATTCGACGTTGCGGATCTTGATTGGCGCTACTCGCGCACAGCACAATGGGTAAGAAATCAGCGGGTTGAGAAGCTGTCCTCAAAAGATGCTGTTCCACACGTGTGCATTCTAACGGGCAGAGCACTCTGTGATCCTAGTGAACAGAGATCTGGATTTAGATACTACTTTGTTCCGATTATTGAGGAATTAGTAAAACGAGGTATCCACGTCCATCTTCATGCTATGAGGATAGTAGAATCTGTCTCCGAAGTCAGAAACCCATACAAAGAGATTAGTGAAAGAACTGGTCTGCTGTCAATCGAAGGTCCGCTAAGACTATCCGGCGGGTCTCAGGATTATGAGATTCTGAAGAGATATGACGCCGGAATACTGCATCCTCCAGTTCCTGATGAGAAGGATGAACTGAAAAGGTTTCAAGAAATCAATGTTCCAAACAGGATATTTGAGTATCAGATGGCAGATGTCCTTCCAATAAGCGAGAAGAATTCTACTCCTGCAGTTGAAAAGATTATCTCTGAAACGGGATTCGGTATTTTGTTCGAGTCCTATGATGAATTGTCCGGTATTCTTCATGAATTTGCTTCAAGCAAAATGACGAACGAATTTGATGTCACAAAGCAAAAAACATTCCGAGATTTCTCCGAAGTTCTCATAAGTTCGGTATCATAGGGGTGATGATTTGAAGAATGAAAACCTATCGGTAGTAGTTGGCGCGGGTCTTGCGGGTTCTGCTGCTGCAAGAGTTCTGGCGGAATCTGGAATTAGAGTTGTCGTTATTGAAAAGCTATCCCATGTGGCAGGACACTGTCATGATATGAAGAATGAAGAAGGAATTACTGTTCACACATATGGACCTCATATCTTCCATACTAACAACAGGGAAGTCTGGCAGTTTGTTAATAGATTTGCGGACTTCAATTACTATCAGCACAGAGTCTTAAGCTATGCTGACGGGAGAATGATACCTTTTCCAATCAATAGGGACACAATTGCAGAGGTTTTCGGTTTGACTCTCTCCACAAATGAGGTTCGAACGTTTTTATCTGAAGAAGTCGCAAGATCTCAATTTAGTAACCCACCAAGAAACTTCAGAGATGCTGTTGTTTCTCAGGTAGGAGAGAGGCTTTATGAGTTGTTCTTCAAGAATTACACCATAAAACAGTGGGAAAGAGATCCAGAACTTCTGTCTCCAGAAATCGCTAGAAGGATCCCAGTGAGGGAGAACCGAGATAGCAGGTATTTCACGGATAAGTATCAGGGAATTCCTTCTGAGGGCTACACAAGAATGATCGAAAGGATGCTAGATCATCCGAATATAGAAGTCCGGCTTAGTACTGATTATTTCGATATTGTGGAAGAATTAGGCGCATCGATGACTGTATATACGGGACCACTTGATAGATATTTTGGCTACGAATACGGGGAATTGGAGTACAGATCTCTTGAACTCGAATTCAGAACGTTTGATCAGGAGTTTTATCAGCCTGTTGCAACAGTAAACTATCCTAATGACTACGATTGGACACGAATAACTGAGTTTAAGCATTTTTTGGGAGAGATGTCGAAAAGAACTACTGTGTGCTTCGAGTATCCTAAGTCATCAGGAGAACCGTATTATATTGTTATGAGTGATGACAATCTTGAAAAGAGAGAGAAGTACATGAAAAATGTTGCTGAGCTTGAAGCAACAGGCAAAGTTCTTTTCATTGGTAGGCTTGCAGAGTATAAGTATTACAATATGGATCAAGTGATTGCAGAATCCCTATCGAAGACTCAACAATGGTTGCAGGCCAAATGAGTGTAGCCCGTAACTATGTTTACAACACAATTCTTCAGATTACGAATATTCTTGTTCCTTTCATAACAGTCCCGTATCTTAGCAGAGTTTTAGGACCGGAAGGTGTTGGGATTGTTGCTTTTTCTGGTTCGATTGTTCAGTACTTCATCCTCTTTGGAGTTCTTGGCCTCACACTGTATGGAAACAGATCAATTGCTTATGTTTCCGCGAGTACAGAAGAGAGGAGCAGAGTATTCTGGGAACTTGTTCTTCTTAAAGCAGCTTCCACTGCTCTTGCCCTGGTGGCATTCTACCTATTCTTGCAAGTTACAAGCCCCCAAAACCTCCCTGTTTACCTAGTGCAAAGTACTCTCATTATCGCCGCGGCATTGGATGTTTCTTGGCTTTTCATGGGTATGGAAGACTTTAAAAAGACAGTGACTAGAAGTCTATTTATGAAACTACTTGGAGCATCATTAATATTCATCTTGGTAAAAACGAGTCAAGACTTCGTTCTTTACGCTCTGATCGGAGCAGGCACTACGCTTTTTGGCCAGCTGATCATGTGGACATATGTTCCAAAGTACATAGAAAAAGTGTCTTTCAATTCGCTGCGTTTCAGAAGGCATCTAAGAGGAACCGTCAGATTGTTCATACCAACAGTTGCTGTAGAAGTTTATGTGGTTCTGGATAAGACAATGATTGGGCTAATATCAACTGATGCCGAAGTTGGTATTTATGAGATGTCTCAGAGGCTTGTGAAAATGGCTCTTTCTCTTGTGACCTCAATGGGCGTTGTCATGATTCCGCGTATGTCTGCGGTAGTTGCGAGAAGAGACAGCAATCTTCTAAATTCGTACGCAAGAAGATCATTCCACTTCGCAACGTATGGTTCAATATTCGTCGCGGCGATGATAATGGGAGTGATTCCTGACTTTGCACCAATCTTCTTTGGCGAAGCTTTCTTGAAAACTGTGGATGTAATTAGAACAATTGTACCAGTAGTTGTGTTCATTGCCTGGAGCAACGTATTGGGAATGCAATTGATGGTTCCCATGAAGCTTGAAAGGAGACTTACGTTGTCTGTCTCTTTGGGAGCTATGATCAATTTTCCCTTGAACTTACTTCTTATTCCCTTTCTAGGGGCAATTGGAGCTGCAATTTCATCAGTCGTAGCTGAATTCTCCGTAACTGCGAGTCAGCTATTCCTTATGAGAAAAGAGATCAAGATCAGTAGTCTATTCTCGGAGTTTCACAAGCATCTACTCAGTGGTATAGTAGCGCTTACTCTAATGAGTTTGATTTCAGCTTTACCCTTGCCTCCGTTGGCCCTCGTATTTCTGGAGCTATTAGTTGGAGCCATAACCTATCTTGTAATGCAGAAGCTTTTTAAGACAGAGATTAACGCTTTGGTAATCGCAAAACTTCGTTCCTTTCTCAAACGTTCTTGATGAGTGACATAAAGACCTCTCCATCTGATCTGTTTTAGTACTCTATATTTGCGCTGCAAATGATTCAAGCGTTATTTTTCACTTTCTTCTTCGGAACGGATTGTATTATCTACATAATCCTAATATAGTTCTTCATTCAACTGGAACAAGTCTGCCGTGAACGTTTCTCATTCCTCCGACAAGGTTGGTCCTTTGTTCCGAAGATATTCTGAATAAAAGGGGCGCTCTCATGCGCCCCTTGAGTTGTTATTGCTCTATTCCGCGGTGATTTGAAGAGTTCGTACTAGATAAGTGTTTTCGAGTTCAGAATCCGGAAAATCTATAAGGTGGGCGGAGATTACAAGCTCGTAGTTTCCTGCCGAGGGCAAGTTGAGTTCATGACCGAAATCCCAGTTCCAGACTTCTACTTGATCAATGACGTTTCCGTACGCATCGTAGAGTGTGATAGTTACAGGAATCTGACATTCAAGACATCCAGATGCGTCCTTCAATCTAGCACCGAGCCAATAGATTCCCGTGTTCATGGTTACCGCGGTTGCGTCATCGGGTATCCCGTCAATTTCGATATGTAGTCCTTCAAGAACATGCATATCCGTTGTTTGCCCTGACGTGAGCTGTATGCCTTCGAGATTTGAATAGTAGCATGTTCCGTTTCTGCAAACCCCGTAATGATAGCCAACCGTATCGCAGGGCATTAGCCGTATTGTGAAGTCTGATGTATGATACTCCGTCGATACTTTGCTCCTGAAATTGAAACTTATACCGAGATCTATCGCTTCGTATAGGTCAATACTGCTAATGAAGTTCAGTGCTGCACAATTCTCAAGCGACAATGTGCATGGTGATGGCATAGGTAGATTCTCTGTGAACCAGTGTCTTCCCTGGCCTAGCTCAATGAAATGGATCATGGCTATTGTGGGGATGTTTCCATAGAGCTTTTTTACTTCGGAGTAAGAGGTCGTAGATTGAGTATCATAGAAATCTAAGAGGAAGAATCTAGCCGCAACGATACTGGAATCAGATAACTCAAGCCCGTTTTCATCAATAAGAGTAATGTCTGCATGATCTGTGAAGGTTGAGAGTTCAATAATGTTTGCTCCGGGAACGCTTACGGTTCCCTCAAGAAGATACAACTTGACTCCGTCAAGAGAAAGTGCCTCTACTTTGGCCATGTATTCCCATGTACCTATCTCGAGACCCGAGATGTCCAGGAAACCGTTGTCTGTTCCCGTACTCGTTGATTGGTTCTCCGTAAAGAAGACGATGTTCAGATTTCTTATCTTCTCGCCGATTCCCGGATTGAATTTTATGTACGACCCGGAGGTAGTGGTTTTCTGGTCCTGGTAGTTGATGTTTACTCCTCTTGACTGAAGCTCCCCTATGGCAATCATATCCGTTGAATTCTCTGTGAGGTCGAGATAGTTTCTGTTTACGTCTACGAAGTCTTCCGAACCTATTCCTAGATTATTCACAAGAGGAGAGATGTCCTCTATCTCGTTGTCATAGAGACTTACCCATTCTAGATTCACAAGTGATTCTATCGGAGTAATGTCTGCAATGACGTTGGAAGAGAGACTGAGAGATCTAAGATTCACTAGACCTTCCAGTGCCTGAATATCGAAAAGACTGCCTTGCTTCTCTTCAAATCACAAAATAGGGACCTTATCATATTCATAAGGAAAAAACTACTACTCAGGTGACATTCAAGTTCTCGACCACATCCTTAGTGGCAGCTAAGGATGGATGAGCATCCTGGGAGTATTCAGGATTTGTGAAAGCCTCAGGAATTATTGTATTATTTTGTTGAGTGGTTTTAATTCCTTTGGCATTGAGGAACAAGGTTTCATCGTATTCTTTCATCTTTGACAACATGGAGAATGCGATTTTGAGGATGATGTTCCCCAGTGCTCTGAGGGCATGACCGTAAGTCTTGCCCTCTTTTCTCTTTCTTTTGTAGTAGTTTCTTGCCCATCCACAAGTCTTCAGAGAAGCGAAAGCTGCGATGTGAATCATGTTTCTTAGGTCTTTGTCGCATTTCTTTCTCATCAGCATTATTGACTTTCTGCCACTTTGAAAGAGGAAGGGAATAGTTCCAGCGTATTTCTGCATCTCCTGGTAGCTTCTGAAATCATGTGTGAGATAGGCCTTTACTATGTATGAGCCTATTACAGCCTTCACACCTGGAATAGAAAGAATGATCCTGTATGGACTATTCTCTAGGGTCTCTCCCATCTCTTCCCTCAATCTTTCTTGTTCCTCTCTCAAGGTGAGAATTTGATTTGCCAGGAACATTATGAGATTACCCTCACATGATGTATCGCCCCAAGAGATCCCTTCGCTTCTTATCCTGTCAAGCTTCTTTCTCAAGATGCTAGTCATTCTGTAGTTCTCTTTGTTCAGTATCTTCCTAAGCTCTTCGTTCGAAACTTTCTTAAATTCAGTTATCGTAGGGCAGATGCTAAGAATCCTCAAGGAGGTATTTGATCTGTACTGCTTATCCATAATGTGCAAGTATTCCGGGAAATACCTCAGTAGGACTGAATACAATCTGTTGCACTGTTGACTGTGAATTTTGGATACAATGCTGTACATAGTCACCAGTTTAGTGATCTTCGCTCCGACTCCTGAATATCTTGCCTTGAGACAGTAAGAGGGATGTTCCTTGAAGGTAAGAGCTATCGCCTTGGCATCTAGACTATCGCTCTTTGCCCCGGAGCTAAAATGATACTTCCTGGCTTCTTTGGACCTACAAGGAGGTAAGACATACACCTCTCTCTTGTTAGTGAGAAGGTAGTCTCCTATCCTGTTGTTTGCTTCTTCGATCACGAAAACTGCCTCTGGATAATCGTTCAGCAGTCTTTCATAACCTTTAACAGAGTCTGGGATCTTGAAACTCTTATCAGCCTTGAGGTCATAGCAAGTATGGGAGTCAGCTGACCAGTCAATACCTACGATCGTACCGCTTTGATCTTTCATCTCACAAACACCTCGCAATAAATGGATTAGCAGTCTACGAGTACCGATTTCCCTGTTGTAGCGTTCCTGAGGATCTTTCCCCGGATGAACTTATCATAGAACCTGAAGTACTCCCAGGAAGAAAGCAAGTGCTGTCCCTACGTAGCTCTTCCTTCATAAGGAAGGCTGACAGACCTCAAGTCTCTACCTTCTCCCTGACTGCCACCATCATTGTAGATAAATCATTCCTTAGAATTCAAGTCATAGCTTATATATCTACAACAGACTCTATTATTTACATCAGCGTAACGCACAATCATTCACACGGGAAAGACCGAGGAAAGAGGTAGTAGATTCATACAGTAGCACTTGCATAATACGTCATCGGGTGTAGTGTAATTACTGAGAGCACTTTCTCTCATCTGCCAAGCGAATCAGTCTTCGCACCGAAAAATTGGGACAGACTCCATTATTTACATTGGCGTAATTTACACTCTTTCACATGAGGAAGACCGAGGAAAAATCAAGAGAGGTGTTTGGAGAGGTTTTCGGTACTGGCAGATTTGTGTATTTCATTCTACAATATAACTTGTCTCGATATAATCTTGGCTAAGGCAGCATATAGACTGAAACACAGAGAAACTATACTATCGATTCGTTTCTACCGATGTTTTATTTCAAACTGAAAGAAGCTATTACTGCATTCAGGTATTTTGTTGTTTGCTTTTTTGCCTTTGAAAGGTTGAAAGCACAAGAGAATTCTAAGCCTAAGATGGAGGAAAAATGGAAAGGGAGATTGGTTTTATCAAATGGTTTGGGGGAAGAAACAAACAAGGGGAACTGCAAAACTACGGCTTTATTCAGGACCTCTCTCTCAAGGATGTTTATGTAAACAGACGAAGGTTTCTGAAGGGAGTAGAAGAAGAGAGCATAGAGCCGGATAAGATAGTCTTTTACAATATCAAAGAACTCAAAGATGGAAGAATTGAAGCGATTAACGTGGAAACCATAGATCAAGTGGATGATCTTAGTCTCCTAAGGGAGCTAAGAGGAAAAATGGGGACAGACTCCATTTTTGTTACCAAAAGCAAAAATAGGGACAGACTCCATTTTCTCAAGAGCGAAAGAGCGGTTCCGGCGTGCTGCGCCCAAGTTCCTCGTTCCAGAGCTAGGAGCTTTGTTCTTCGTTGGTTCAGGATCAACGGCATAAGACCCCGATCTAGATCCCGTATGAGAGTACTACGGGATTACATGGGATGACAGTATTGTAGTAGCGAAAAACGGGGACAGACGTCAGGATCCCGTCAGTCCCCATTTTCGCTATTTACATTCAGGAAACGTTGTTCAACGTTCCAGAGTTAAGAAATATCTTTCGCGCTCTCAGTAGGCGCAGCGATTGTTGTTCAAGCGAGCACATATGCTAGAATTCTGTTGTTGGTTTTCTTTCATTTCTTCTTCTGGGGAATCTGCTTAGATAGGTGAGTCGTATTGTCTTCATGAGGAATCGTTCGTCTCTGGTGTTTTTTAGTGTTTGAAATATTCCCGGGATAGGGAGAGTATGAAGCTAAGGCTTGTAGAATCTCCTAGGTTATCTTCCTGATCTTTTCTTGAGAAGCAGATAACCCTCTTGAAATCAGTTCTCATCTTTAGCTATGATAGAATCCTTAAGAAAAATCGGGACAGACTCCATTTTTGAGAACAAGAGCAGTTCTTCCTTCATAAGAGCGTGCAGAGAGCCGTCCTTCGACCTTCGTCCAGGAGCGTGGACCTTCGGAAGAGCGGGAAGAGGAGAGAGGAAGAGAGAGAGAAAGAGAGGGGACGCGAAAAACGGTACAGACGTCATGAGAATCGTCAGTCACCATTTTCGTCTGTTACTTACAATCAATGAAGGCGCAGATGCTGAATCAAATTCAGCATGACGGGAAGCAACACTTACGGAGT
>NZ_AYTW01000007.1 GCF_002752635.1 Mesotoga sp. Brook.08.105.5.1 | reverse complement strand
CTACGGGGCTCTGACTTCTTCCCCGGTGGGCCTTTTTCTCCCACTGAACATTCTTGCCTTAGCTGGACGTGCGCACACCCCGCAACCTCGTTTTTTCCAAAAAAAAGGCCCCATCAAGGGACCTCATTCATCTATCAAAGGACTTATTCGGTAAAATCTATTGTTCTCTTCACGCTCTTCTTGCTGTGGAATTCAAGCTGATCTTCTTCCTGGAAGTCATCAAAGCCGAGCGCCTTTATTCCGCACTCCATTGGGGCATCTACCCTGCTCGCATCGTCTTTGTAATGCTTGAGCACTTCGATCGCTACGTCTGCGATTTCCTCGTTCTTTCTGTATACTCTCATTCTGCCTTTCTTAAGCACGTGTCCATCGTCCACCTGAACACCGGCTATAGTTCCAACTTTACTGATTCTGAACAACTGCTTTATGTGTCCATGGCCGATCACTTCATCGACTTCCTCGGGTTCTAGGAGACCCTCAAGGGCTTTCTTGAGGTCGTCTATCAAGTTAAAGATGATCTCGTAAACTTTGATCTGTACGCCCTCAACTTCTGCCAGTTTTCTTGCCTGGGCATCGGGTTTAACTTTGAAGCCCATTATTACGGCATCGGAGGCAGATGCCAGCATTACGTCACTCGAATTTACAGAGCCGATTCCAGAATGGACGACCTCAATCCTGACGTCGTTATTCTCTAGCTTGGCCAAGGCCTGCTTCAGAGCCTCGACTGTGCCGAAGGAATCGGCTTTCAGTATCACATTGAGATCCTTCTTCTCGTCAGTGTTGCCAGTCGTTGAGAGGAATTCTTCAAGCCTGATATGGTGCCTGGTGGTAACGGATTTTTCTTTCTGAGCCTTACTCTTTGCGTATTCGGCAAGCGATCTTGAAGTATCAAGGTTTTCAACCGCGTACACAACACTGTGGACATCGGGAACCTCGTCGAAGCCAATAATCTGCACAGGATCTGAAGGATGGGCTTCTTTGATTCGCTTCCCGTATTCGTTAATCAATGCCTTCACTCTGCCTGAGGCAGAACCGGCAACAACGTAGTCGCCAGGTCTTAAAATCCCGTCTTTTACAACGAGAGTTGCCAGGGGACCTACGGCCTTGTCCATTCTTGAGTCAATAATGATTCCTCTTGCGTTTCCTTCGGGAATGCACTTCACATCTGCTACTTCGGCTACAAGAAGGATCATCTCAAGAACATCCTCAACGCCCTTGCCTGTTTTCGCAGATACAGGAACTGTTACAGTGTCCCCGCCCCAGTCTTCAGGAACGAGGCCAAGCTTCGAGGCGAGCTGTTGCTTCGTGAGGTCTATGTTTGCGTTTGGTTTGTCTATTTTGTTTATCGCGACAATTATGGGCACATTTGCTGTCTTCGCGTGGTTATAAGCCTCTATAGTCTGCGGCATAACACCGTCGTCGGCCGCTACAACAAGAACTACGATATCCGTTGCCTGAGCTCCGCGCGCTCTCATTTCGGTGAATGCCTCGTGCCCGGGCGTATCAATGAACGTGATCTTCTTGTTTCTTATCTCGACCTGGTAAGCACCTATTGTCTGGGTAATGCCTCCGATTTCGTCTTCGGCGACCTTGGCCTTTCTAATTCTGTCGAGAAGCGTAGTCTTCCCATGGTCAACGTGCCCCATAACCGTGACGACCGGGGGCCTCTGAACCAGTCTTGAGCTTTCTTTGTAAGATTCTGCGTAAGAACTCGCGATGCTCTCAAAGGGATTCATCTCTTCTTCATGAACCAGCTCCACTTCCCATTCGTAATTCTTGGCAATTTTCACCGCGTCTTCAAGCGAGAGAATCTGGCCGGGGCGAAGTATTATCCCGTTCATGAACTGATCCTTTATCACCTTGGAGATCTGAACGTTCATCTTCTTGGCGAGTATGTCGAGCTTGAATTCGTTGCTCTTCAGCTTGATCGTTCTTACTTTATGCTCAACCGGAGTTTTTTTCTCGGTCCCTGGCTCCTCTTTCGAGACTAATTTCTTCTCAAGATTCTTTACTTCTTTCTCCTGAATCTTATTCTTCGCCTTTTCGACCTTCCTTAAGAGCTCCTTCTTTTCTTCCTCATAGAGACCAACGATGATATTAACGGTCTCCTCGTCAAGAACGGACATATGGTTCTTGACGGTAACACCGAGCTCCTCAAGTTCGTCCAGCAGCTCTCTTGCCGTTATGTTAAGTCTCTTAGCAAGTGCGTAGACTCTGGCTTTTGGCATAGCTCAGTCACCTCCCGCCTGTGTCATTATCTTTGAGATTTCCTCTGCAAGGCCATCATCGGCAACTGCCACTGCAGAGATGTTGTCTTTGCCGATGGCCTTTCCCAGAGCGATGCGGTCGTGTTTTTTGAGGAGAATACAGCTTGCCCCGTGGCTCTTGCATCTCTTAACCCAGTCTTCCTTTATCGAATCGCTGGTATCGCAAGCCAGAATGAGAAACTTTCTTCTTAACGGCTGCCTCAAATAACCCCTAAGTTGCTCTTTACCAAACACAACCTTGTTTGCTCTTCTGCCTATTCCTAGGAGAGATAGAACTCTCTTTTCATCCATATTATGCCCTCGATCAATGATATCTGAGGACGACTATTCTGGTTCCCGCGTCGGCCTTTTCTTCAAGTCTTAGTTCGTCGAGTTGTTCGAAGGGATCGCCTGCAAGAAACTCTTCGACCTTTCCCAGCTCGAAAGTCAGGTCTTCTGTCTTAAAATGCATAGGAATTACACAGAACGGAGCGAGGTCTCTCGTCAGTTCTCGTGCCAATCCACCATCGATTGTGTAGACGCCGCCAACAGGTACTAGTAGAACATCTGGATTCTTCAACGCCTCGATCATTTCCGAATCCAATCTGTGGCCGAGGTCTCCGCAATGAACGACCCTGAACCCATCCGGAGTTGTGACTTCAAAAACGATGTTCTTGCCGCGTTTCTTGCCCTGAACGTCATCGTGAAAAACCGAATGACCCGTTATTGCAAAGCCATATACGTTTCTGCTGTCTGGCGTGTTGACTAGAACATACCCGGGTTGGAATCGATCATGCGCGTTATGATCATGGTGCTGATGGGATTCCAGAATAATGTCCGGCTTCACCGCAGGCATATCATAACCGACTCCCTCATCGAAGGGATCGATTAGAAGAGTCTTTCCATCGCATTCAAGCGAAAAACACGAATGTCCATGCCATCTCAAAACCATATTCATCACCCAGATATTTATTATATCATGGGTTCAGTAACATGTTTAGGGAAGATTCGCGCTCCTAGAAGGGTAACACGTGAAGCTCCAGTCCTTCGAGATTCTTGAGAGACACAGTTTGCTTTCTGAAATCGATTATTCCGTATGAACCTCCCGTTTCATCCTTGGGTAGTGAGGGACTGCCGGGATTGAGGAAGATCAGGCCATCGTTGCTCAATAGTCGCGAGATGTGAGTGTGACCGGATATCACCAAACCGTGATCGTTGGGAAAGCGGTAGTTCTTGTGACCGTGCGTTACGAATAGTTCGAGATCGTTTATCAACAGAGAACGGGCGCTTGGAGCATCTTCCTGACCGACCAGCGATAGATCAATTTCGCTATCACAGTTTCCCCTAACTCCAATGATTCTGTTGGACAATTTCCCTAGAAAATCGGCAAGCGCCATGGGATCGTAGCCTTCTGGCAGAGGGTTTCTCGGCCCGTGATAGAGATAGTCCCCGCAGTGAATAACGAGAGTGTTTTCGTCCACTTCAGCAAGTACTTTCTTCACTCTCGTCAACGAACCATGCGTGTCGGATATTACTATCGCTCTTTCAACCATCTGAAGTATAGGGCGGTACCTCCTTTGCAGAGAATCTGTACTTCTCTTTCTATTGTCTCGTTTGAAACTCCAAGCGGGTTCCCGTACTCAAGAAATGCATCTCTCAAAGGGTATTTGAAGCCCTTTAGACTGATCATGGTCGGCTGTCCTCCGAAGGGGAAGAGAGACCAGGTCTCGCCTAGTTCTACTGAGGAGATAAGCTCTTTGGATACCATTCCGATCTCTACACTATCCTCCACTATTGTTGCTTTCAAGGAGTTCCGCGCACCATAGATCGAAGCAAGAGTACCCATGAAGTGATCGAGGCGCAGACCTGTGGCGCCGAAGATCTCCACCTCCGCTATGCCCCGTTCTTCAAGGGCCCGAAGCGCGATCTGAGTATCTGTATCATCTTTTTCAGGCGGGTATATCAAGACAAGGGAACCCTCACTTCTGCACCAGGAAAGAGTGCTTTCGCTTATAGAATCCATGTCGCCCACAAGAAGGTGAGGATGAATTCCGAAACGCTTCAACGTCTCGGCACCCGAATCTGCCGCTGCTACAAAAGGAGTCTCATGTAGCTTCCTCAAGTAGAATTCTGTTGAAGAAATATACTGCCCACCGACAAACAACACAGCTTTTCTTATCATTTCGTTTTTCCTAATCCCAGCTGGTTTCTATATTTGTTGACAGTTCTTCTTGCAATGCAGATGTCCCTATTCTTTAGCTCAACCACAAGCTGTGAATCGGAAATTCCGGGGTCCTCTTTCACGATCTCCGCAATCACTTCCAGTGCTTGTTCCTTCTCTTGTACATTACCGAAAAAATACCTTATCGGGAAGGTTCCTACCGGTGTCTGGACAAACTTATCCTTCACGGCGCGACTAATTGTAGAGACCACAACCCCTATCTTGTCAGCAATCACATTCATCTTCAGGGGCCTGATCTTGTCGCTCGTTTTCAAGAGGAAGGGTGCGTTTCTCATCACTATTTCATTGCCTATTGTGATAAGGGTGGCCTTTCTCCTTTCGAGGGCAGTTATGTAGAACTTTGCCTCCTCAAGCTTCTCTTCTATGTATTTTCTAGCAATCTTCTCGCCGTGCTGGAGAATCTCCTCGTATGATGGGTCTACATTCAGGACGAGTGAGTAGTCTCTAACGGTAACTATGAACTTCTCATCCAGAAATTCAATGTAAAGATCAGGCTCCACGTACCTGACAAATGCGCCGTCGCTGTATCCCGAAGACGGGAAGAGACCGGGGCCTATGAGAGCTTCGAGTTCTTTCAGACTGGAAGCGAAGACGCCGTCAAAGCCTGAATCCCTCATTATCGAAATTACTGCTGAAAGTTCTTCTATAGAGCAATTGTTCAGGTTGGCAATCTCTTTCAGTTCTGCTGTTAGCATGCCGAGGTCGTCCATATTGTCGAGCAATACTTCGAAGAGACAGAACTGGTCATCGTCCAGGATATAGAAGCCAAAATCTCTCAGAATCTCTTTGAAGGTCGGTTGCTGGGCCTCGATTCTGTCAAAGTCCCAACCGTCTCGATCGGTGCTCTCGGATTTCATATATATTGAGTTGCTTGCAGGAAGCGAGTAAAAGTCGCCTCCATCCGTATTCTCTTCATCCTCAGGTTCTTTTCCGGAATCGCCTATGTCTTCAATAAGCTCGTAATCCTCTCTTTTCATTTCCAGAAGAGGATTTGCTTGCACGATCTCTTCAAGCTCAGCAGAGATTTCCAGTGAATTGAGCTGAAGGAGTTTGAGAGCCTGCTGAGCCTTGAGCGAAAGGCCAAGCTTCTGCTCTAACCGTTGCGATATGTTATGGCCGAGTTCCATGAAGCCTTCTCTCCATCTTTCTCAAATGCTCAAATACGAGCGAGTAAGATTCAGAGATCTTTGACGCCGAGTTGCACGGTTCGCAGAGATCTGACAGTTCGGCCGCTCTTCCCATCAAGTACATACCGAGAACGCCGGAGCGTTCCAGATCGCCTGTCTGCGCAGCAAATCCAGCGATAGTTCCTGCCAGCAAATCACCGCTCCCGGCTTTTGCGAGAGCCGTACTCCCGGCTGTGTTGATAATTATCCTTCCATTCTCATTGCAAAAGACAGATGAAGCTCCCTTAAGGATGGCGTTCATACTTAGGCGTGAACAGAACTCAATGAAGGAAGCAAGATCTGTTCTTCCTTCATTCAAGCGAGCAAACTCTCCGATATGAGGAGTAATGAGTAAATTTCGAGATCGACCCAAGATCGAGAGATCATTCACGAGTGCAAACAGCGCATCAGCATCCACAACAATTTTTTTCTCCGGGAAGGATTTCAGGAACTTCAATACGAACTCGATGCTCCCTTCACTTCTTCCAATGCCAGGACCGAGCACGATACTGTCAATCCTATCGATAGCTTCTGAAAGGTAATCGACATCTCTTGGGACGAGAGTATCTCCGCTGCTTATCATGGCAATCGCCTCAGGCAAGTTGTTCCGAATAACGTTTGCAGAGCCTTTAGGAGTGTACGTATATACAAGCCCGCAACCCGACCGGAAGGCTCCTATGGCTGCTAAGAATGGCGCCCCTGTGTAGACTTCGCTTCCTCCAACAACAAGAACAGAGCCGTAGCTTCCCTTGTAGCTGTTGCGAGCTCTCTCCGGAAGAAGTTCTGAAGCCATCTCATCGTCTATAACTTCTGAATCGGCGAGAGAATCCATAATGCTTCTGTGGAAGCCGGCGCTGCTTACAACAACCTTACCGCAAAATTCGCGCCCCGGATAGAGAAAATGACCGGTTTTCGCTAGACCGAAGGTCACTGTCTTATCAGCTTTGAAACAGTTTCTGGACACACTACCGTTGTAACCGGAGACTCCCGAAGGAATGTCAACAGCCAGTCTGTAAGCATCGAGACGATTAGCGTACTCGAAGAGGGAAACAATCTCCTCCTCAAGACTACCGTGAAAGCCCGTTCCAAAAATCGCATCGACCACTATATCGGATCCGGCAAGCAAGTCGCCAACTATCGACTCTTCTTCGAGCTTTACACTTTTGCCTCCAAGAGAGACGTATATTGTAGCGTTTGTCTTACAGTCATCGGTTGTAGGAGCATAGCACTGAACAACCGTCACGTCGATGCCTGCGGCATGCATTAGCCTGGCCGCTGCATAGCCGTCACCGCCGTTGTTGCCACCTCCACACAGAATCGCGGCTTTGCGAATATTGAGGTCTGCAATCTCCTCGTAAACGCTGCGAGCCGCCTCCTCCATCAGGAGCAGTGAAGGTACTCCCTTGTCTATTATTCTTTGATCGATCTCCCTCATCTGAGCGGGAAATGCTACCTTCAAATCATCACCCCTCAATCAGATCTTATCATTTTTTTCGAATTCCTCGCATGTTATAATCTCGCGAAGAGGTGAGTAAGATGAAGCTTCCCGCCATTGCAATTATACTGTTTTGTATGCTAGCCGGAGCATTGTGCTTTGCTTCGGACGGCGCCTACGATGATCTTACTCTCTTCATCCAGCAGGTTGTGGATTCTGGTGACATAGATACGCTTTTGAAGGTGCATTTTCATCTGGTAGATACCGAGTCTCCCGATAATGGGTATAATGATCTCGAAATGAAGGTAAGGCTTATCATAGCTGGTGGCGAAGATCTCTATATAGAGTTTTTCGAGCCGGAAGAGTTGAGTCAGATAGCTCTTGTATATCTTTCAAGGGAAGAAGTGACTTTTAGTGTCGTTAGGGAGGAGGCTTGGAAGCAATACAGATCAAGTTATCAGACTAATCTGATGAGCAGCCTTCTCGATCAGTTCTTCGAAGGTCTTCTCCAGTCTTCCAACTTCACCTGGAGTGTTATAACGGAAGAAGAAAGACGAGTTTACATGATCGATCCGTCCGAACAGAGATTAAGGTTGCTCGGACTTCTCAGCGGAGGGGGCTATCTCCCTAATCTCATGCATATTCACGTCTCCTTTTTGAGGAGAGAGGGCCACTTCCCGAAGATTGAGTATGTGAAGATAACCGATAGAGTCGGTGACGAGTATCTTCTCTTGGAGGTTGACGAATTCAAGACAGTGGTGGACAGATCTATCTTCACCGATCTTAGAGGCAAGTATTACGAGACTTTTCAGAAGTAATCGCTCTTGATCCGTGTAAGTATTCTCGGTATGTCGATATCGAGATCTCTGTCGTAGGGTTTTGTCGTCACGGTGAAGTCCTTGAGTTTTACGTAAAGGCTCTTTGTAACTCTTATTTCGCCCCTGATAAGCAGATAGCAGCCTCTGTAAATTTCCGCGAATACCCTTTTCGATTCTCTTTCATCGAAACGAATGTCAAAGATTTCTTCGGTTTCTCCCCCACTCCTGTATACGCATATCCTCACCTTGAAGAATCCGCCCCGCGCAGTCGATTCCGGGTCCGTAGTGGCTTGCCCGTATATTGTTATCTCGTTGAATGAAAGGGACAGATCAATTCACCTCAACTAGCCGCCAGGAGTTTCAATGGGCGGAATATGTTATCATCTTCTTGTTGAAAAACGGAGGTAGCCATGAGTGAAAAACCACGAGTAGCTTTGATAGCTCACGACAAGAAAAAGATCGATCTGATAATGTTCGTCAGAGAGCACGTCGATGTCTTCAGAGAGTGCACCCTTTTTGCAACCAGCACTACGGGCAATATCCTCAGGGAGAAAGTCAAATTGGAGCTCACTTCATTCAAGTCCGGCCCGCTGGGTGGTGACCTCCAGATAGGCGCTCTCATCGCCAATGACGAGATAGACTTCGTCATCTTTTTAAGAGATCCGCTCACCGCACAACCCCATGAGCCTGATGTGAGCGCCCTTCTAAGAGTGTGTGATGTTCATAACAAACCGTTAGCAACTAACCTCGCGACGGCAGAAGCCCTGGTAATGGAGATCAGAAGGTTTCTCAAGCTTTCTGATATCGGGGAGGAATAGTATATTTCCCGGAAATATCGAGTATTCTCCGAATTTCCTCTCTATTTCCAGCACGGTTTCGAGCAGTTCTCTTTCCTTTTCAAATAGGGATAGCTGTCTTTGATTTTTCTTTTCACTAAGGGCCCAACAGGATATTCCGATAGCTCTGACGGCCGTTCCGTTCCAGATTGAACTAATAAGCCACGGGGTGATCTCCGTCATGTCTTTGATCGAGGATATCGTGAAGTTCAGCCTCTTTGAAAGAGCCTTTGAACTCCTGTCAGCATATCTTAGGAACAGGCTGACCCCTGAGCTTTCCATCTTGTATCTTCCAAGTCTGTAGATTACCCTTGCCGACAGGAAGTTTGTTACTCTCACGATAAGATCGAAATCATTAATATCACCCGATAGCGTCATAGAATGACCCACGGACTTCGGTCTCTCTTCTTTGAAAAACTCCTTCCTTGAAAACCGGTTTTTAGTAAGGCTTTGCAGAAATCCCATGAAGGCATTTCCAAACATCGTGTACAGATCCATGGGAGACTTTTCCAACCCTTCCAAAAGCTCACCTGTCATTTTGTATCCCATGGATTCGAGCTTTATCAACGTGTGCTTTCCGATTCCCGGAACGTCCTTTACGGGTATCTCATTCAGGAACTCTCTTTCCATGCCGTCTTTGACCACTACGAATCCGTTTGGCTTGGAGTAATCACTGGCGATTTTAGATATGATCGGATTTACCGAGATTCCAACCGAGGCGGTTATTCCGAATCTCTCCTTCAAATCTCTCTTAAAGGAAATGAATCTGTTAATCGACTCCTCCAGTTTAGTGTGAAAGCTGAGATCTATGTAAGCCTCGTCTACGCTCGCAACCATAACTCTGGGTGATACAGAGGTCATCATTTTCATTATCTCTTTCGATATATAACCGTACTTCTTTGACTGCACTCCCACGGCTATAAGATCGGGACAGAGCTTCAGGGCTTCGAAAAAGGCCATA
Source organism: Mesotoga sp. Brook.08.105.5.1 (assembly GCF_002752635.1). NCBI lineage: Bacteria > Thermotogati > Thermotogota > Thermotogae > Kosmotogales > Kosmotogaceae > Mesotoga > Mesotoga sp. Brook.08.105.5.1. The sequence goes on along the minus strand of NZ_AYTW01000007.1, from coordinate 70,540 downwards.
CCCGATTTAACGCCAAGTCTCTTTGCCTCGTAACTCGCCGAAGTCACAACGGAATGCCGCTTTCCAATCCCTGTTACGGCGATCGGTTTACCTTTAAGAGTCGGATTTGCCGCCTGCTCTATACTTGCGAAAAACGCGTCCATATCTATGTGCGATACGTAAGGAATTCCTTTCAAAGCAATCACCCTCCAAGAAGATAGCTGTACCATTTCTTCGCATCTTCGTCAAATTCAAGATTGTAAGCTCCAAGTGTGGTCATTACTGAGAAATGATAGATTTTCTGAGTCCCCACGGCCTCCACCCAGAAGGAGGTAACGGCATTCACAACTATTTTTATACCATCGTAACTGAACCTTACCGGCACAAAATAATCTCCGTGAAAGTATACAAGCACCTTCGTGAGCTTCTTATAGGCTTTCATAAATATCACCACTTAGATATTAGGTATAAATTATTATAACAGATGAATTTCTAGAAAGGCAAGTGTTTATTCGATTATTTTTCCTGAAGTTCTATCGGGGCTTTACAGCAGGAAGATAGACCCTTTTTCTCTCTGCGGTTGAAGGAGAGGGCAACTGTCTTCTTACAAACGGAACACACCCATCTGTGTACCGGAAGTCCCTCGTACTCGGCTACGATATCGAAATCTAGCTCTTCAGCCAGTTTCTTGAATTCCGGTGAACCGTGTGAGAAATCCCTATCGTTTGTCATCAGGTAGAAGTGCGACAACTCGTGCAACAGGGTCTTTTTGAGAAGCTCTTCGTTTTCCGAGATAGAAGAAGAAATCTCAATCCTTAGCGGAGTAAGCGTTCCCCGATTCCTCGAGTAAACTAGTCTCCCGAGAATTCTCTTCAATCTGGAGTTGAAGGAAAAGGGAATGTCTGGAAAGACCCCGAAAGCCTTCAAAGAGAGTTCTCTAGCCTTGGTTGCCAGATTCCTATTTGCTGAATCCATTCTGTCTCCTTTCAATGCCGTCGATTGTGGAGAAAATCAAGAGCTAAGCTGCGGAAGACGATATTACATAAAAACATAGGAGCGATGATCACCGCCCCTATGCTAGAACTATCATTATTTCGCCTGCGTCTATGTTATCTCCCTTTCTGACCCTCACTTCTTTGACGGTACCCGAGTTCTCTGAAAGTATGCTGTTCTCCATTTTCATTGCTTCGAGAATCACTACTTTCTGCCCTGGAGAGACTGAATCTCCTGTCGAAACGAGTACCTCGATGATCGTGCCCGACATCGGCGACAGTATATTGATTTCGTCTTCCGATCCACTGGATTCTTTGGCTGGCCCGACCGGTTTCGGAGCTTCCTCGACTCTCGCTTCCTGCCTGGGCCGAGTTGCAGATTCGACCTTTTGGCGTGTGTCGGGTTCCTGAATTGCTCCGCCCGAACCAGAATCGTTTACAGAAGAAAGCTCTTCAATCTCGACGTTATATTCTTTGCCGTTAACTTTCACTATGAATCTTCTCAATTCCTGCTCCTCCTCACTTTCCAGTAGACGGTTGGTTCACGACGTTTCCAAAGCGAAGCTGCCGCAACGGGAACGGAGGCAACGCTTCTGACTTTGAAGTTGCTATGACCCATGAATGAAGTTACTGCTGCAGTTATTGCGGCGATGACTTCTCCTTCATCGCCGTCTTGTTTCTCCGGCCCTCCGGATATATTTGTGGGGACTGGTTTTGGAACGAGGGCCTTCACTACGTTGGTCTGTTCCTTCGATAGCAGACGACCGAGAATGTTGAAAATCACATAAAGCATTGCCAGCGCCAGGAATACGATTCCTATGCCTATTATGGTAATCTGAACATATTCCTCCATCAAACACACCTCATAGCGGTATATTACCGTGTTTCTTTGACGGTCTTCCTTCGACTTTTGTATCCAGCGTTTCCAAAGCTTTTATTATCTCGATTCTGGTGACGGCCGGATCAATTACTGATTCGATATAGCCTCTCCCGGCTGCCACAAAGGGATTTGCAAATTTCTCCTTGTACTCGGTAATCTTCTCCTGTCGAGTCTTTTCCGGCTGTTCTGAAGCGTTGATTTCTCTCTTGAAGATGATATTCGCTGCGCCCTCAGGCCCCATGACCGCAATTTCAGCTCCAGGCCAGGCGTAGACGATGTCGGCGCCAAGATGCTGACTTCCCATGGCTATGTAAGCTCCGCCATAGGCCTTCCTCAGGATCAATGTGATCTTGGGAACGGACGCCTCGCTGTAGGAGTAGAGTAGTTTCGCCCCGTGACGGATTATCCCGCCATGCTCCTGAGAGACTCCGGGGAGGAATCCCGGCGTGTCCACGAAGGTTATTATCGGAATGTTGAAGGCATCCAGGAATCTTATGAATCTGGCAGCTTTGTCGGAGGCGTTTATGTCTAAAGAGCCTGCAAAGACAGACGGTTGGTTCGCCACTACTCCCACAGACCTGCCACCGATTCTCGCAAATCCAATTACCATGTTCTTAGCGTATTGCTCGTGCACTTCAAGGAACCGGCCTTCGTCTACAGCGAGTGAGATCACCCTTTTCACGTCATATGACTGCTTTGGGTTTTCGGGGACGATATCCCGGAGTTCTTCAATAGGGTTGCCAGGAATCGACTCGGTTTTTGACGGCTCTTCGGCGTTGTTCTGAGGAAGATAATCCAGCAACGTCTTGACTAGCAGCATCGCTTTCTCATCGTCTGAGGCCAAAAAGTGAGCGTTTCCGCTCTTGGAGTTGTGCACCAGAGCTCCTCCCAATTCCTCCATCGAAGTATCCTCGCCGGTTACTGCCTTGATCACCTGAGGACCTGTGATAAACATCTGGGAGGTCTTGTCCGTCATTACTATGAAGTCTGTTATCGCAGGTGAGTACACTGCTCCTCCTGCGCACGGTCCACAGACGACGGTTATCTGCGGAATGACCCCCGAAGAAAGAGTGTTTCTGTGGAAGATCCCTCCGTAGCCGAATAGTGAATCAACGCCTTCCTGAATTCTCGCTCCACCGGAGTCATTTATCCCAACGATTGGGATGCCGAGTTTCATGGCCATATCCTGAACCTTCATAATCTTCTTTGCATGCATCTCCCCCAGAGAGCCGCCCTGTACGGTGAAGTCTTGAGAGAAGATTGCGATCTTTCTCCCGTTTACCGTTCCGATTCCAGTAACAACTCCATCTGCTGGGAACTCCTTATCTGCGAGTCCAAAACTCGTTGCCCTGTGCCTTACAAATCGGTCGAATTCCTCGAAGCTACCTTCATCGCAGAGAATATCTATTCTCTCTCTTGCACTGAGCTTGCCCGCCTCATGCTGTTTTTCGATCTTTTCTTGGCCGCCGCCAAGGATAATCTTATCGTTCTTCTCGAAAAACTCTTCAAGTCTACCGGCCATATCTATCACCCCCTCAGTGATGTCCCTCAACGAGTTCCATCAGAACTCCTCCTGTGCTCTTTGGATGGAGGAAGACTATCTTTGTTCCACCGGCTCCCGACTCAGGCTCTCTTGAGAGAGGTTTGAGTTCCAGTGAAACAGCCTCTTCAATTGCGGCTTCAACATCGTCAACACGGAAGGCGATGTGGTGAATGCCTTCTCCTCTGCTTTCCAGGAACTTGGATATCTGACTATTCTCAGATAGCGGTTCCAGAAGTTCGATCCTTGTGTCGCCAACCTTTATGAAGGCAACCTTCAGCCCTCGCTCAGGAAGCTCTTCGATACCAGTGACTTCGAGTTTCAGAAGATCTCTGTAAACGGAAAGCCTCTCTTCGATCGATTTAACGACTATGCCAATGTGGTCTATCCTATTGGATTTCAATCTGATTACCTCCCGATATTCTCAAGAAGATACCTTATTAGTTCTTCAAGTTTATCATTTTCGGCGTAGTGTTCCTTTATTATCTGGTACGCGCTGTTCAAGTTATTGTAAAGGTTACGCTTGTTTCGCCTTGCTGACAGTCTTCCGGAGTTCGCGAAGTCGGCAAGCACCTCCTCTATCTTTTTGAAGAGTTCCTTCAGGCCACTGCCCTTAATCGAGTCGGTTTTCAGAACCGGCAATCGCTTTCCAGAAAGTTCGAGAATAGCTTTTGTTCTGGAGGCAAGTTGTTCGGCTCCCTGGAGGTCGCTCTTGTTAATGACAAATATGTCGCCAATTTCCATAATACCGGCTTTCATGGTCTGAACGTCGTCACCTAGGCCAGGAGCAAGAACCAGAAGGACTATGTCGGCAAGGTTTGCTATATCGGTTTCCGATTGGCCTGCTCCGACTGTTTCAACGTAGATCCGATCGTACCCGCTCCTGCCCAGAAATTCGACTGCGTTGTAAATAGAAGGACTAAGTCCACCGACATTTCCTCGACTGGCCATTGATCTCACAAAGATCCTTGGATCCTCGGTAGCCCGTCTCATTCTGATTCTGTCACCAAGAAAGGCACCACCGGTGAATGGGCTAGACGGATCGATGGCGATAACGGCAGTGGCCTTTTCCTCGGCACTAATGCACACAAGGCGGTCGGTGAGAGAAGACTTGCCGGCCCCCGGACTTCCAGTTATGCCTATCACGCAGTAGTCGCGTTCGGGCAGCTCCCCAATCATCTCCCTCGCTGAATGTGTATTGTTTTCAATTAAGCTCAAAGATTTTGAGACACTTAGCTGGTCAATCTTAGCCGGTTCCATCGATTTCATTTCTTAACCGTTTCCTCTATCTTCTCGATTATCGATTTCAGAGAGGTCCCTGGTCCAAACACTTCAAGAATTCCCGCCCTTCTAAGCTCTTCGGCATCTTCCGATGGTATTATGCCTCCAACAAAGAGAGGTTTGTCCCCGATTCCGGCTCCTTTCATAAGCTCCAGCACCTTTCTGCAAATTCTCATATGGGCCCCGGAAAGTATAGACAGTCCAATTACGTCAACGTCTTCCTGCAAAGCAGCTTTTACTACGGATTCAGGAGACTGTCTAAGGCCTGTGTAGATGACTTCCATTCCCGCATCCCTGAGTGCCATGGCGACTACTTTTGCTCCCCTGTCATGTCCGTCAAGCCCCGGCTTTGCCACGAGTACCTTTATCTTGTTCATCATGTTCACCTCTCTCTAAAGAATCACGGCTTCGGTGTATTCACCGAAGATTTCTCTAAGAGCGTTTGCGATTTCTCCCAGAGTTGCATATGCCCTTACCGCATCGATTATTATGGGCATGAGGTTATCGCTTCCCTGAGCTGCTTTCTTGAGTTTCTCAAGATGGTTCCGGACTTCGCCGCCATCCCGCTTCTTTCTCAGCTCCTCGAGTTTCTTTCTTTGCAGGTCTTCTATAGCCGGGTCAAGTCTCAAGATGTCTCTCTCTTGTTCCTCATCGGCGGCAAATTCATTAAGGCCTACAACTATGTGATCCTTGTTTTCGATCGCAACCTGGTATCTGTAGGCGCTGTCGAGGATTTCCTTCTGCACAAAGCCCGTTCTGATGGCCTCGACCATTCCTCCCAGATCGTCGATCTTCTGAATGTAGTCAAGAGCCTTCTCTTCCATTGTGTTTGTAAGCTCTTCAATGAAGTAAGCGCCACCCAATGGATCGACTGTGTCCGTAACACCTGTTTCAGAGGCAATTATTTGCTGTGTTCTCAAGGCGATAGTCACTGAATCCTCCGTTGGAAGGCCAAGAGCTTCATCATAAGAGTTCGTATGAAGCGACTGTGTTCCTCCAAGAACAGCAGCCAGAGCTTGAAATGCGACCCTTACTATGTTATTCATTGGTTGCTGCGCCGTAAGCGTCGAACCACCGGTCTGAGTATGGAATCTCAGCATCATTGCCTTTTCATCAGTCACGCCGAACCTCTCTTTCATTATCTTAGCCCACAGTCTTCTTGCGGCTCTGAACTTGGCTATCTCTTCGAGGAAACCATTGTGGGAGTTGAAGAAGAATGAGAGTCTCTTCCCGAAAACGTTGGGGTCAAGGCCGGCCTCTCTTGCTGCCTGAACGTATGCTATTCCGTCAGCAAGAGTGAAAGCGATCTCCTGAACGGAATTTGCTCCGGCCTCTCTTATGTGGTACCCGCTGATGCTTATTGTGTTGAAATCTGGGAGGTTCTTGGAGCAGTACTCAAAGATATCTGTAATAAGTCTCATAGATGAATCGGGCGGGAAAATATAAGTTCCTCTTGCTATGTACTCCTTCAGAATGTCGTTCTGGATCGTGCCGGTAAGCTTCGAGGCTTCGACACCCTGTTTTTCGCCCACGGCTATGTACATCGCAAGGAGAATCGCAGCGGTGGAGTTTATTGTCATGGATGTGCTGACCTTTTCGAGGGGGATTCCATCAAACAGCGTCTCCATATCCTCCAGCGAATCTATCGCAACTCCAACCCTTCCAACCTCTCCTTCGGACATCGGATCATCCGAGTCGTAGCCGATTTGGGTGGGGAGGTCGAAGGCAACGGAAAGCCCTGTCTGCCCCTGAGATAGGAGGTATCTGTACCTTCTGTTGGATTCTTCGGCAGTCCCGAACCCTGCATACTGTCTCATGGTCCATAGACGGCCCCGATACATCGTCGGCTGAACTCCCCGGGTGAAAGGATATTGACCTGGAAAACCAACCTTCTCTTCGTATTCTTCCTTCTCAGGTGGTGTGTACAGAATCTCAACCTTCTGATCGAAGGAAGTCTTGAACTCCTTCTTCCTTTCGGGGAATTTCTTGAGAAGAGGCATCACTTTCTTCTTCTGCCACTCGTCTTTGAGTTTCTGAAGTCTCTCGCAATTGCTCACAAAATCTCCTCCATTCATGAAGTCTGTATATGATGATTTGAAGATAGATCAATTATCGTTTGCAGTCAAACTCTACCATTTACGATTATAACCGTCCTGAACGTCTTTGTGAGTCGAACTTCCTATACTCACGGCCTTAGGCTATAATTGGTGAGGAGGTGGCTTCATGAATTTAGATAGATTGACGGACGTTGTCTTTGTTCCCGGCATGACCGGACGAGAAGAGATGATTCGAGCCAAGATAATCGAGATGATTCCCGAAGGTGTGGAGGCTTCGATCGACGATCTCGGGAACGTAATTGTTGAGGTCGGCAGCGGGGATACGATTATCGCTTTCGCCGCCCACATGGATGAGATAGGCCTGCTTGTGACCGGCGTTAATGAAGATGGGACTCTCAACTTCAAGAAGATCGGTGGGATAGCAGACGAACTTCTCGTCGGCAGACACCTGGACGTGATAACATCTTCAGGTGAGTCGATAGATGGTGTAATCGGGATGACACCTCCGCATCTTCGGGAGAAGCCAGACCTTTCCTGGCAGAGTCTCGTGATAGATGTGGGAACCTCATCAAAAGAGGAAACCGAGAGTCTAGGAATAGAAGTACTCGACTATGCCGTTTTCAGAAAACAGATCTCTATTCTCAACGACAAGTACGTATCCGTAAGGTCTTTGGACGATAGATCCGGTTGCCTTGCTCTCCTCGATCTGTTAGATATGCTTTCTGAGGTTAACCTAAATAGAAGGATAGTGCTTGCCTGGACTGTTCAGGAAGAGATTGGGTTGATTGGATCTAGAGCCCTTTCAGAACGCTTGAGGCCCAACCTATTCTTTCCCGTTGATTCCTTTGCCTGCTGCTCAAGACTTACGGGTAATGTAAGACCGGGGAACGGAGCCGTACTCAGGATGTCTGACACCTCCTCTCTGGGAGATTACGGTCTCGGAAAGCGTTTGATGGAATTTGCGAAGGAGAGGGAGATACCTCTCCAGGTCGGGGTAACCGGAGGCGGCACCGATGGGATTCCCTTCCAGCAGAAGGGAATCAAAATGGTTCCCCTGGCGCTTGCCGTTAGGTACTTACATTCAGAGACGGAGTACATTTCGATCGAGGATTACGACAATCTACTGAGATTGATGTTTCTTCTTTCCACAGAGCTCACAGTCTGATGATCGGTTCTGAGTCTATCAGGAAGTGGCTCGTTTCCTCAGGAGTCCTCCACAGAGTCGGAAAACCGAGCCGCTATATCGGCAAGGAACTCAATCGCGTAGTGAAGAATCCCGAAGGACGGCTGAGAATCCTTCTTGCTTTTCCAGATACATACGAAGTTGGAATGTCTCACTTGGGACTTAAGATATTATATAAGGAGCTCAACGAAATCGAGGGTTTTCTTGCGGAGAGAACTTACCTTCCATGGAAAGACATGATCGGCCAGATGAGGAGCGCAGGAGTCCCTCTGTACTCTCTAGAGACTTATACTCCGGCTTCAGATTTCGATATACTCGGTCTGACTCTTCAATATGAACTCGGATACACTAACGTCCTCGCTCTTCTAGATCTTGCAGGTATTCCCGTTCTTCAGAAAGAGAGAACGATCGAGCCGATAGTACTTGGAGGCGGACCGTGTTCGACAAACCCCGAGCCAATGGCAGACTACTTCGATGCCTTTGTTATTGGAGACGGAGAGGCCGTAACTCCGGTTGTCTGCAAGGCAGTGAAGGAAAATATCGACTTGCTTATATCGGGGAGAAGGGGAGAGCTCCTCAGAATTCTGTCTGAGATTGAGGGGGTCTATGTTCCCTCGCTGGGGAAGAAAGAGGTAGTCAAGGCCGTGATTTCCGACCTATCCAGCTATGAGATTGACGGCAAGCCCATCGTCCCTTATATGAAAACTGTACACGACAGGGCTGTTATGGAGGTAATGCGAGGCTGTAATCGGGGCTGTAGATTCTGCCAGGCAGGTATGATCTATAGACCTGTCAGAGAGCGAGCTGTAGAGGAACTCAAAAAATCTGTGGAGAGAGTCCTGGGAGCTACGGGTTATGAAGAAGTTTCCTTTCTCTCGTTGTCCACTATGGATCACTCCTCGATCGATGTTCTGACAGAAGAGGTTCTTCCTTTGCTCGAACCCGAGAGAGTTGCACTTTCCTTGCCCAGCACCAGGATAGACTCCTTTGGAGTTGAGATAGCTTCAAAGATTGCTTCGATAAGGAAAACGGGTTTGACTTTCGCCCCCGAAGCCGGTTCTCAAAGACTTAGAAACGTGATTAACAAGAACGTTTCGGAAGACGATCTTATGTCTGCAGTGAAGGCGGCAAGAGACAGCGGCTGGCAGAGAGTGAAGCTGTATTTCATGATAGGGCTTCCCACAGAAACAGATGAAGATTTGCAGGAGATTGTTAGGCTCGCGAGACGTGTTAAAGCGGTCGGTTTCAGAGAGGTCTCAGTTTCTGCGGCTATCTTTATTCCAAAGCCACATACTCCGTTCCAGTTCTCTGAACAGATAAACAGAGAGGAAGCAGAGAGAAAACTTCGTATTCTCAGAAGGGTTTCCGGAAGAGGAATCCAGTTCAGCAGCCATGATCCTTCGAGCAGTACGGTCGAGGGAGTTCTAAGCAGAGGAGACAGAAAGGTCGGTGAAGCAGTATTTAGGGCTTACAGATCGGGAGCGATCTTCGATGAATGGAATGAAGAGTTCGATGCCTCATTGTGGCAGCAGGCCTTTGCAGATGCTGGAATAGATGTTGAAAGTTATATGAAAGGATTCACCCTTGAAGAGGATCTTCCCTGGGAACACATTTCAGTTGGTATTTCGAAGCAGTTTCTCATTGATGAATTCGAGAAAGCACTGAGAGGAGAAACTACAGACGATTGCAGATGGGAAGGTTGTACCGGCTGTGCAGTTTGCCAAACCCTAAACGTCGCTAATGTGCTTCACAGAGTTTGAGGGCGCTCATTTTTGATGCCTCTGTGATGTCGCCCGCTCCAAGGAAGAGTATTACTGCGTCTCTCTTCTTTTCTAGCCATTCGAGTATCTCGGTGTAGTTTACCGCATGGACCGCCGGAACTCCGTAGCTGCTGAGACCCTTCAGAACTTCGGTCTCATCTATCGCATACTCCCCCTTCTCATAAGCTTCGTAGAGCTTGTAAACACAGACTTCACTGGCATCCTTGAGTGACATTGCGAAACGACCGTTTTCTCTGACCAGTCTGGAGTATCTATGAGGTTGGAAGACGACGATAACGTTCTTCCCGGGGAAGAATTCTCGAGCACCTCTAATTGTGCTGCTTATTTCATCTGGAGTATGTGCGTAGTCGTCAAAGAAAAAAAGGTTCCTGAAATCATCGAGACCTCTGAATGTGAACCTTCTGTCGACAGATCTGTAAGACTCTATAGAGCTTCGGATCGACTCAATTGGGACTCCCATTTCATGAGTTAGGGCAACGGCTGCTGTGGCGTTGTAAGCGTTGTACTCGCCCGGGATCATCAGTTTGAAAATGCCGAGATCTGTATCGCCTTTCCAGCATCTGAAAGTCTGATTCATTATTCCTGTTGTCCTATCCGAAAAGCGATAATGCCCTCTGTCTCTCCCGAAAGTGAGACTTCCCTTGAATATCCTTTCGGAGACGGGGTCATCGGCATTTGTCACGAGTAACTTACAGACACCTCTGGAGAAGTATCTGAAGTGGCTTTTGAGATTGTCAAATGAATTATCATAGTGTTCGAGATGGTCGCCCCGAACGTTGGTGATAATCGCATAGTCCGGCTTGAAGGAAGCAAAGAAGCCATCGCTTTCGTCTAGCTCAGTAACTGTAATACCATTTCCTTTTCTGTAGTTCCCATCGTTCAAGAGAGGGTTGATTCCCCCCAAAAAGACGGTGGGGTCCCTTCCCGAGTCGACAAGTATTTTGGATACCATAGCGGTAGTGGTAGTCTTCCCGTCGGTTCCCGTTACGCAGAGAGAGGTGTTTCTTGAAAGAAGGCTTTTAAGCAGTTCCATTCGATATATCGTTGGAATACTCTTCGAAATCGCCTTGACCAGTTCGGGATTGCCCTGTTTTATAGCCGTTGTTCTTACAACGATATCAGGACTTTCAAGGTTTTCATAGGAATGACCAATGAAAACACTCACGCCCTTCGACCGAAGGTAATCTACTCTTTCATTCTCTTCATAGTTCGATCCGTTAACCTGGTCACCCTCAGATGCTAAGTGCATTGCCAGAGCGCTCATGCCAATTCCGCCAATGCCAATAAAGTGATATTTCAAATCGATTCCTCCCGGAGTATATTATCCAACACAATCTCAACTGGTCTTCTTGGAGGTTTGTAACTGATTTCCTTTTGCAACATTTCGTCTATTGCAATGCTCAAAGCTGCGGAGGTCAATTTCTCTTCCAGTATAACATAACCCAGTCCAACTCTTTCCAGAGAGAGCGCGTTATGAAATTGGTGATTTTCAGATGCGCCGGGCCACGGAATAATTATACCCTTTCTTCCGAAATACTGTAGCTCTGCGATAGTGGTTGCCCCACCTCTTGACACGACAAGATCCGCACAGGCTATTACATCTGTAAGGTTCTCTATATAAGCGTAAGGACGTACAAATGGAAATCTTCGTAGTGATAGGGCCGTCTCATCGTTACCTGTCGAGTGAACAAAGGACAATTCCTTCTTTCTCTCTCTCATTTCACAGTAAAGCTCCTCAAATACCTTGTTTATGGTCTCTGATCCAAGACTTCCACCTAATACGACAATGAGTGGACTTTTCTCTGAAAGACTGAATTTCTTGAAGACTTCGCTTCTCGAGGCTCTTGCTTCCCTTACCGGGTTTCCCGAAGACACGATCTTCTCTTGGGGAATATCAAGAGCCTCCCTGCTTTCCTCAAAAGAGATGAAGAAAAGCCTTGCGTACTTGGCGAGCCTCTTGTTTGCGATTCCGACTACGGAGTTTTGTTCGTGAATGAAAACCGGTATCTCAAGTTGATGAGCGGCCTTCACAACTGGGTAGGATACATAGCCTCCCGTTGAGAAAAGAAAATCGGGAGAGAATTCGCTCAGCTGCCTCTTCACGTAGCGTTCAGTATTGAAGTGCGAGAAAAGTATTCCGGCATTTGCCGGATTGTAGAGTGGCCTTCTCAGGCCTGTCAGCCTAAGAGGTACTCTCTTAGCCCCGGGGAAGTCTTGTTCGACGTTCCTGTCGTCGATCTTTCCTGAGACTGTGAAATACAGCAGATCGAGCTCTCTAGATTTGCTAAGCTCATGCAAAATGGCAACGGCGGGATAGTAGTGGCCGCCGGTGCCTCCCCCGCAGAAAGCTACCCTAAGCTTCTTCATCTTCTCTTTCCCTTTCTTCGTTAGACTCTATTAGTATAGAGAAGACAAGACCGTATCCTATCATCAGAGACATCATCGAGGAACCGCCCGCGCTAACGAATGGAAGCGTGACACCTGTTGGAGGAAAGAGTCCAAGATTGACTGCAATATTGATTGTAGCCTGAATCATCACGTATAGTGCAAACCCAACTATGTAAAGCTTCCCCTCGAGAGCAGTGGAGCCCTTCAGGCCAGCAACTATTAATTCCCTTATGAACCCCACATATGCGAACATCAGCAAGAGAAGACCTAACAGGCCAAGTTCCTCTCCAATGACGGCGAATATGAAGTCGGAGTAGCTAACCGGCAGGTAATACTTGACAAGCCCCATTCCCAACCCTTTTCCGGTGAGGCCCCCGGATGAAATCGCCATCAGCGAATATGAGACCTGCTCATGTTCCTCACCGGTAATCGAAGTAAGGAAAGAGGTTATTCTTTGAATCTGATAATCCTCTATAAACCCTCCGCTGTACAGAACAAGCACCAGTATAACCACAAAGAGCAACGCAAGCGCAATGTAGCGCAGCTTTATTCCTCCGATTATCATCATAACAAGAGTGATCGCAACCAGTATCCCAGTTGTGGAGAGGTCGGGTTCTATAAACACGAGCATAGCGATTGGCGCGAGGATTCCCAGCGGAATCAAGAACGTCGTCACCAAGTTCCTTTTCTTCAACCCTCCGAAATATCTAGCTAGAACTATCAGCAGGGAGATCTTCGAAAATTCCGAAATTTGGAGCGAGAAACTTCCGATATCTATCCACCTGTTTGAGCCGCCCCTATCGGGAAAGAAGAGAACTGCGACAAGCAGTAAAAGTGTAAGCGGGTAATAAACCGTGAAGGCCCTCTTAAAATGCCAGGAGCCTTTCATGTAGATGATTATCAGCGCGCCGGCCAGACCTATTGCAAAAGCTATCAACTGCGTCTCAAGGAACTCCGAAGCAGTCACTCCCGGATGTCTTGCCTCCATACTTATTCCGGCACTGTAAATGAACACAAATCCAAAGATAATAAAGACGCTACTATACAGTGCCAGTAACAGATACGTTCTCTTCATGACTACTCCAATGCGCTGACTATCTCTCTGAAATGATTTCCTCTTTCTCCATAGTTCTTGTAAAGATCAAAGCTTGAACCGGCCGGACTCAGCACTACGCTATCGCCTGAGAGTGCTAACCTTCTGCAAATACCAACTGCTTCTGCCATGTTTCCTGCAATGCATAACGGTATTCCTCTCATTTGAAGTTTAGCAGATAATATCTTCATTGAGTTTCCCAGCATAACCACGTGCTTAAGTTGACCAAGCTGTTCGATCAACTCGATGTATGTCTCATCCTTCTCCTGACCCCCGAGAATCAGAATTGTTTTCGATAGTTCGAAATTCCTCAGAGCGGCACTGACTGCGTGGGCGTTGGTCGCCTTCGAATCGTCGTAGTACTTGACTCCTTCAAACTCTCTTACCAGCTGAAGTCTATGGGAGAGAAATGAATAGCTTCTCAGCTCTTCAAAAACATCTTCTGCAGACAGCCCAATGAGTCGTGAGATCATGAGAACTACAAGAGAATTTTCATAGTTGTGTAGTCCGGTGAACGGAAGGGATGAAGTCTCAAACGGCACTCCCGCTACCATTAAATGTTCCCTGTCGAAGCAGTTGTCTGCTTCGCAGGAAGTAGAGAAAGGCATGAGCTTGCAGTTGGCAAGATTCTCCTTTTGACTGTCTGCTACAGCCTTCGGCAGTAGAGTGAAACCCTCAGTCATTCTTGCAATTCTCAACTTCGACTTGAAGTAATCGTCAATGCTCCTGTGATAGTCTAGATGGTCCTCTCCTAGGTTTATTATAGCGGACAGGTGGAACCGTATTTTTTCCTCTGCAAACCATCTTAGCTGAAAGGAGCTAACCTCCAGAATATAGTAATCAAAGTCGTCTTTCACTCCTGCAAGAGGGTTTCCGAGGTTCCCGCCCTGAAAGACCTTCTTATTCTTTCCGGAGATAATGTGATTCAGCATCGTTACGGTTGTCGACTTTCCATTTGTTCCGGTTACGCCAATGACCGTCCCTCTTGGTTTTGACCACAGTCGGTCAAGGGAGATTTCGAGTTCTGTAGTGAAGAGCTTTCCAGAGTCAATTATCCTTTTGCCGACATCGGAAAAGGGCGATATACCGGGTGAAACCACGAAAGCATCGCAGCTGAACAACCTTTCCGTATGTCCGCCTTCTTCATACTCCACTAGATTCTCTTTCAGTATTCTCTTTCCTTCATCCCCAATATTACCGTTGTCGGAGACGAACAAAGAGAAAGGATCTTTATCTTCTACTAACCTTCTCAGGAGCGTCTGATTTGAGACGCCAAATCCCACAAGACCGATTCTTCCTTCAAGCAAACTATTCACCTACCATGAGAGCAGACCGAAGACTGCACCAATAAAAGCGATCAATGAAAACCTGAAAGCGATTTTGCTTTCCTTCCAATTGAGCAGTTCGAAGTGATGATGTATTGGAGACATCCTGAACACTCTCTTCCCGAAGACTTTGAATGAAAACACCTGAATAATCACGCTAAACATCTCTACGAGGAACATCATACCGAAAAAGAGAAGGAAGCCTTCCCGTCCGTCCAATGCGAACATCACGGCTATCATTGCTCCGAGAGAAATCGACCCTGTGTCGCCCATAAAAACCGTGGCGGGAAACCAGTTGTGCCACAGAAATCCTGCCAGTGCACCGCAAATCGGTGCGATTATCCCATTCTGCCAAACTGGAAGAAGCATCATTGGAGCCAGCGAGAATATGTACATAGAACCTGCCAGCCCGTCTACCCCGTCAGCAAGGTTAACTGCATTGCTCATTCCGGCAATTACCACGGTCGATATTGGATAGTAGGCAAGGCCAAAATCTATCTCTCCTAAAAGTGGAAACGCCATGTGAGTATGTGGATTGATAACCTGAATGACCAAGACCATGGCTGATGCAAAAGCCAATTGAAGCAACAACTTCTTCTTGCCACTCAAACCGGATGCGTTCTTCTTAACGATCTTAGAGACATCGTCTACGAGACCTATCAGGCCAAATAAAACGCCCGTAAGAACAACCAGCAAAACCTCTATCCTAAAGGCAAATATGACGGAAATTGCAAGAGCAATAGGAAGAAAGACAATTCCGGCGGCTGTTGGTGTTCCCGTTTTATAATTATGGAGGTCCGGTCCTTCTTCTCGAATGTACTGGCCTATTTTCTTCTTCCTTTGAAATCTCTTGAAAGGCTCAATGACAATAGCTGCCAGCAGAAATGCCAGGAGAAAGGAAAGGGCTTCCCTATGCATTTCTCATCATCTCGACAAACGCTTTGTGCACTCTTTCCAGGGCTACTGCCCTTGAAGCCTTGAGAAAAACCAGGTCCCCTTTTCTTACGTTCTCGAATAGCCATTCGGCTAACTGTTCAACACTGTCAGTAATTAGCGAGGGTTCTACATACTTCGATGCAGCCTCAATCGCTTTGTCATGATTGAAAAGAATCGTAATATCGAACTTCCCCAGCAATCTGCCAAGCTTTTCATGAGTATTAGCTTCTTCTTCGCCCTGCTCCAGTATAGAGCCCGCTACAGCGATTTTTCGGGAGTAACTGAGCTTCTCAATAGAGACAATTGCCGACTCCCAAGATTCGAGGCTGCTGTTGTAGAAATCGCTGATCAGAGTTATTCCATGAAGGTGTTCGACGCTGAAACGATCTCTGAATGGAGACTTGTAATCGCTCAGGAAGATTGAAGGTTCTTCGAGGCCTTCAAAGTTAGCCACAAGGTAAGCGGCCCCCAGATCCATCAACTGTCCAAGACTCCAGATACCTTTAAGTCGGACGAATCTATCGCCTTCGCAGTCGAAATGAAGCAAAGTCTCGCCACTGCCGTAAGAGAAGTCTACTATGGAAAAGTCTGCGTCATTCCTTCCAAAGAGACGAGTTTCAACAGGCATATCGGCGGCGAATTTCCTCAATCTTTCGTCGGTTCCGCCCAAAACAGCTCTGGAGAGCTTTCCTGATTCGAAGATTGACAACTTCTCTTCAAGCAGTTCATCGATTCCTCCAAAGTTTCCAACGTGTGCCGTGCCGACATTTAGAAGAACGCAAAGATTGGGTTCAACAAGATCCACAAGTCTTCTTATGTCTCCTTTGGCATTGGTACCTAGTTCAAAAACCCCATATTTAGCCGATAGCAGCTCCCTCCTGTTTTCGAGTAAGGAGAGAGGCAAGCCTATCTCTGTGTTGAGATTGCCGGCCGTTTTGAAGGTCTTTCCAAGCTGTGAAAGAAGAAAGGCTGTGATTTCCTTCGTCGTGGTCTTTCCGTTGGAGCCGGTTATGGCTATTCTGCTCTTGAGGTGCGAGCGCGATATGACTTCCTTAGCCGCTTCCATAAGAAGCTCAACCGTATCATGAACCGTAATCACTCTAGGATCCGCGCACGGTCTGTTCGAAAAAACGCGAGTCGCGCCAGCAGATAATGCGTCTTCAACGAAATCATTTCCATCGGCTATATCTCCCTTTATTGCGACGAAGACGTCTCCGGCAGACACCTTTCTGGAATCGAGAGCAATTCGACTATCTTCCGAGTAACTCAAGAGTTCTTCAATTACCGATGTTGGAATCACTTCTTGATGTGCCTCCGAAACTTACTTTCTAGAATATCTTTTACGACCTGTTTGTCGTTGAAGGGGATCTTCCTGTCACGCAGAAGCTGGAAGTCTTCGTGACCACGTCCTGCTATCAAGACCATATCCTGGCGGTTTGCTAGGGTGAGAGCAACCGATATAGCTTCCCGTCTATCGGGAATGACGAGATAAGGTTTGAACTTGTCTACTCCGCTCTCGAGATCGCTAAGAATCTCGGTGGGATCATCGAGTTTCGGATCGTCAGAAGTGAGTATAACCACATCGCTGAACTTCGAAGATACTTCTGCCATCAGCGGTCGCTTCCCCTTATCGGCCGACCCGCCGGCACCAAATACCAGGATTAGTCTTCCGGGAGTCAGTCTTCTCGCTGTCTTAAGAAGCTTCTCAAGAGCATCTGGCGTATGGGCAAAGTCTATTACCACATCGAAGCCATATTTGGTAGCCTCCTCAACAAACTCGAATCGCCCCGGTACCCCTCCAAAGGAAGAAATGGCTTTAGCGATGTGGTCGAGGTCGTAATTCAGTGAGTTTAGAGTTGCTACTGCTGCTGCAATATTGTAAGCATTATGTTCGCCGATCAATCTCGAATATATTCTATGGGAAGAACCGTATGGAGTCTGTATGGTGAAGTCCATCCCCGTCCTCGATATATCGAGATTCTCGATTCTGTAATCTGATTCATCGCCAAATCCGTAGGTTGTTATCCTGTTTCTGGCTATATGGATATCTGCAATGTTTATCTTGTCTCCATTTACAATGGCGATTCCATTAGTCTTCAACAACGAGAACAGTCTCATCTTTGATCTATAGTAATCATCGAAAGTCGGGTGGAAATCTAGATGATCTCTCGTAACATTGCTGATTATCCCGACATCGAAACGCATACCTTCGACCCTGTTCATCGAAAGAGAGTGTGATGAGACCTCCATAATGAAGTATTCACTCTTCTTCTCCGCCGACAGTTGGAGAAGCTTAGCAAGTTCTATAGGTCCCGGAGTGGTGTTCTTTGGATTTGAGTAAATGCTCTCGCCAACCACATTTCTAACGGTGCCAATTAAAGATGCCTTTCTCTCAAAGGAAGAGAGAACGTGATAGATGAGAGTTGTAATTGTTGTTTTCCCGTTTGTGCCAGTTACACCGATAGTAGTGAGTTTTCTGTAAGGATGGCTGTGCTCCTCCATGGTAAGTAGTGCTTCAACAAGACGAGAACTCTTCACGTAAACAATCGGAACGACGACTTCTTCGTCTTCAATCGGCAGCTCCGCTATCAGAGCGACTGCGCCCCTTCTCTGAAGCTCCCTCACAACCAGGTGTGAATCAAAGCTCGAACCCTTAATGCATACAAAGAGGTTTCTCTCTCTAAGAACACGTGAGTCACTCTCGATATGATCAAATTCCGGATCTGTATTGCCGGGATTCACAACCTGAAGAACACTGTTACCGAGGAGTTCTATGACCTGAGATAACCTCATTGATCACACCCCTTTCGCTCTTAAAGATTGTATCACCGGTCTCTGAAGTTGACAACAGAGGCGGCATATGGTAACATTTATTAGCAGTCTATGGGAGGGAGTGCTAGGTGTCAAGAAAACGTACAGGTGGTCCAGAATTGAATCCAAGGCAGATAAGAGTGCTTTATTGTATTTCGAGAGAATACATAGCCTCTGGAAGACCTGTGAGTTCAAAGCAGGTTCTGGAGCACTCTAACCTCAAGTATAGTTCTGCGACCGTAAGAAACGACATGCGAAAGCTGGAGTTTTTAGGTTATATCTATCAACCTCATACTTCAGCAGGCAGGATTTTGACCGACAAGGGCTTAAGGTTCTATTTCGATTCAGTTAAAACGATCACCGAGGATCTTCAAGAAAGCAATGTAGCAATTGCAATAAGACAGACCAGCACTGTGGGTGATGTTGAGCATCTTCTTCAGGGTATGACCAGAATTCTGGCACGTGCTGTATCGGGTTTTGTGGTCATTGAGAAGCCGAAGTTTGACAGACTGCTGGTGAACAGCGTTTCGATCTCGAAGATAACCGATGGTTATCTTAATGTATCCATTGTAACCGATCTTGGAGTCAGTCTAAATACGACAGTCTTCCTTGGAGCTAGTGAATTCGATATAGACAGCTTCCAGAAGTACGTGAACATGGCAGTCGTAGGAAAGACAATCGGGGAAATAAGAAAGGGAATAAGGGACGTTGAACTGAGGTACGATCAGTGGCATGATAGGAGATTGCAAGACATAATAAATTTTCTTCAGAGTATCTTTGATAAGGAGAACGAAGAGAAGTACTACAAATATGGCCTGGAGTTCATAATTTCAAACGATCTTCTGGACTCTGCCGACATTTCCGGACTCGTAAGATCGGTTGAGAATCCGAGGAATCTTGAGATATTGCTTAACTCCTTTGGCGATATTTATGATCAAAGAGTTTTCATAGGTGAGGAAGTTGGCAGAGAGGAGCTCAGAAACTTTGCCGTATTTGTATCTCCCTATTCCAGAAACGATGAGAAGATTGGTAGTGTATTCGTTATCTCGCCTAAGCTGACTTACTATGAGAAGGTAAACGCCTATCTCGACTTCTCAATTAACAGATTATCAGAGGTTTTTTCGAATAGATAGGAGGAGTGAACTATGTTGGAGGACAAGAACACCAAGAATCTCGAGGATCTAGAGAAAAAGGGTGGCTCGATTGAAGAAGAGAATGAACCAAATGTGTCCGAAGAAGTAAAAGAGGAAGAAACTAAGTTGGAAGACGTACAAAAACAAGAAAAGGAGCTTGAAATAGATGAAGTGGAGAGTCTTAAGAATGAAATAAGGGTTCTCAAAGATGAAAACTCCAGGCTGAGATCGGAATTCATCAACTATAGAAATGCTCTTATTCGTGAGTCGGAGGAGGATGCAAAAAGATACAAAGAGAGGATGATCCTTAGAATCATCGAAATCTATGAAAATCTTGGTCGCGCTCTGCGAAACTCAGAAGATTCTAGGAAAGGGTTCATTTCTGGTGTCAGGCTTATTCATAAATCGATTGAAAAGCTCATGTTCGACGAAGGGCTATCCCTGATAATCCCCGAGGTGGGCAGGCCCTTTGATCCTTTCACTCATGAAGTTGAAGAGACGATTACTTCAAACGATGTTCCCGATATGGCGATTCATGATGTCGTCGAACATGGATACTATCTTAACGGCAAGGTTCTCAAACCTGCAAGAGTCGTTGTTGCCATAAACAACTCTTCCGAGTCTGAATAAGAGCATTCGGTGGTGATTTAGATGGCTCAATCAAGAAAAGACTATTATGAGATTCTAGGAGTCTCACGAAATGCGTCTGATGAAGATATAAGGAAGGCTTACAGAAGACTCGTCAAGGAATGGCATCCTGATGCATACAAAGGTGCAGACAAGAAGGATGCCGAAGCGAAATTCAAAGAGATTCAGGAGGCCTATGAGGTCTTGTCCGACAAAGAAAAGCGTGCGATGTTCGACCGTTTCGGATATGTGGGAGATCCTTCTTCCTATAGCCGTGGCTCTGGAAGAACTCCTGGAAGCGCTGGAGGAAGCTTCGACGATATGTTCGGCGATTTTCAGGATGTCTTCGATGTCTTCTTTGGAGGAAGCAGGTCAGGTACGAGTTCCAGATCCCAGAGTCCAAGAGCGGTTAGGGGAGAGGACATTCATGCTTCGGTTGCCATAGATTTGAAAGACGTAATACTTGGGAAGAAAGTGATACTTGAGTATGACAGAAATAAGGTCTGTCACAAGTGTAAAGGAACGGGAGCCGAAGACGGCACGAGTTTCAGGACATGTCCTACCTGCAATGGAAGCGGTTATGTGAAAGAGGAGCATAGATCATTCTTTGGGATGTTCAGCAACACTCATGCCTGCAATACCTGCAACGGAACGGGAAGGATAATCGATAAGCGCTGCGGTCAGTGCAGCGGCAGAGGCTACGTGAAGGAGAGACACCAGGTGAGCGTTACGATTCCTGCAGGAGTTGAGAATGGAGCAACTCTTAGAATTGGCGGTCACGGGAATTCAGGGCAGAATGGAGGTGCGTACGGAGACCTTTACGTAAGTGTAAGAGTCGAAATGCCTTCGGAGTTCAGACGTAGTGGAAACGATCTGTATATTACCAAGGAGATAGACTATGTTGAAGGTGCACTAGGCACCACGGTTGAGATACCCCTTCCCGAAGGAGGTACGGAGACCCTTAAGATCCCGGCGGGAACTAGTCCAAACACGGTATTCAGGATGAAAAACCTTGGTGTTCCAAGTGTTTCCGGCAATAGGCGTGGAGATCTTCTCGTAACGGTGAGGGTGAATATTAACAAGCCTTCAAGCAAAGAGAGGAAGCTCCTACAGCAAATCGCAAAACTGAAAAACTCAAGGGTCGTAGAGTGAAGTGAATAGGAAGGTATTCGTTGACTACTTCCTGATTACGGTCGGTTCAATACTGACTGCTGTTTCAATTGTTTCGTTTTTGATTCCGAACAACATTATCGCCGGCGGCGTCAGCGGGCTTGCAATAATTATCTACAGGGTCTTCGGTTTCTGGGTGGGAGCTCAGATGTTTGTGTACAACATTGCTCTCTTTCTTCTTGCATTCGTGATTCTGGGAGTAGGTTTTGGAATAAAGTCGATCTACTCGGCGGTACTTATGTCCATAACGGTTGATCTTCTTCAGAAGCTGGACTTCCCGGTTTTCGATGCTTCTTCTACACAAGACGGGTTTCTGCTGGTGGCAATCTACGGTGGCGTTATTGCTGGTGCTGGCATGGGCTTGGTGTTGTGGCGCGGAGCTTCCACTGGAGGAACAGATATACTTGCTATGATCTTCTCAAAGTATCTGAATTTCAGCACAGGAACGGGTCTGTTAATAAGCGATTCACTAATCACAATGCTCGCCATTGTCGTATTCGGACCTATCGCAGCAATGTACGGAATAATAACGATTTTCACTACAAGCAAGACAATAGATGGGATAATCGAGGGTATCGGCAACACAAGAACGGCTTTCATTATTAGCGTGGAAAGTGATTCAATAAAGAAGAGAATTATTGAGGAAATGGAGCGTGGCACGACGATGATTAAGGCGACGGGCGGCTTTTCCGGAGAAGACAGACCTGTTTTGATGGTATCAATAAGAAGAAGAGAGATAGGGCAGTTAAGGCATATAGTGAAGGCCACAGACAAACGGGCTTTTGTGATAATTGTGAACAATGCCGATGTCTTCGGTGAAGGCTTCAAGAATCTCAGCTGAGGAGATGCGATGAAGTATATATGTTTCGACACTTCTTCTAAAACTCTTCTTCTCTCGGCCTGTAATGGCAGGGGAGAGATGGAGATAAAGGCTCGAGAAATCGACAAATTCGGTTCTTTGTTAGCCGTAATGGTAGAGCAGATGATAGAGAATCTCAAGATTGAGGTCCCGAAACTCGACTTCATCGGGGTCGGTGTTGGTCCCGGTTCCCTTACGGGTTTGAGAGTAGGCATTGCAACAGCCAAAGGTATCGCCTTTCCGTATGATATCCGCGTAGTTCCTTTTAACTCTCTTGATATACTGGCAAGCTCGATCGGTGATGAGAGATTCATTCTCCTGAGACGCGGAAGAGAGGGGCACTATTACTGGAGAGAATACAGAGAGAGAGTGCCAGTCAGAGAAACTGAGTTCAGTAGTACCGCCGAGTTAGTCTCCGCGATCGACTTGTCAGGGACGAAACTCTTTTTTGACGGTGAAATAGAACAGGCCTTCGAAAGATTTGATTGCAGTGAAGTGAGACATCAGGACCCCTCAGCGATGAGAGAAATCGCAGTTGAGAAGTTTGCTGCAGGAGAGTTCATAGGTTATTCTGACCTTAAACCGATATACTTGCAGAAGTCAATCGCTGAAATAAACTGGGAGAATAGAAAGACTGAAAAAAGCCACTAATCCCTTCTCAGAAGTATTAGAGGGACGTTCATTTCCTCCTTTGTCAAACCTCCGTGCCTTCCTTTGAGCGAGTGTTCCTGACCTGTGTATTTGAAACACAATGATGAGTCGTCCTTGGATACGGTAATGAGCTCACCTATCCTCTTCCTGAAAGAATTGCTCAGAGGCCTGCCGAAGAGCTTTATTTCATCAAGACGGGATGGCTCTATGATCTCAATAGAATCTCCAAAAAGCTCTTCCATCTTCTTTCTTGTTTTTTCTTTATCGAGAGAATATATGTAGGACATGCGCTGTTCACCTCCCGGCATGGAGTACATCTCATCGAAGATATCGTCGAACTTTGACCACCAGATCTCTTGCTCCCAAGGGGTTTCGATTTGACCGTGATCGGCAGTGATGAAGAATGCGGTGTTTCTCTCAGTCGTCTCATCGAAGAACCCTTCGATCGCCGAGATAAGAGCTGCGGTTTCCGAAGTGAAAGATAAGGAGTTTGGACCGTACTTGTGACCGTAAGTATCGATAAGACCCCAGTAGACAACCGTCAGACTTTCGGATTCATCCGCAGCAAGGATGGTATTGAGTTCCTCGAACATATCTCCCAATCCATGAACACCCCTGGCTATGCCTCCGCGGGAATGCATTCTCGTCAGTCCTGTGTTCACGAAACTCTTGGATGTGAGATGATAACCTTTTACGCCAGCTTCCTTCAGAGATTCGAAGATAGTTGGATTTTGATTGTACTTAAGAGGGTCAAAGCCCAATCTGGTGAGATTGTCTCTATCCTGAGTGTAGGGAGTCAACTCGATCATATTCACTAGTCCGCCGTACTCTGGAATATTGAGAAGATACCCGAGTACTCCGTGCTCTCCAGGCGTTGTGGCCGTGAACAACGAAGTGAGAGCACTGGAAGTGGTTGAAGGGAAGACAGAAGTCAGACTTCTTACATCTTCGACAGAGAAGTGTTTGAAACTGCTTTTCTCAAGGACCTTCATCAAGTTATAATAGCCAACAGCATCGATTATGAATACCACTAGCTTATCTATTCCATCGATGCTAATTCCGTGTTCTGAGAAGCAATACTCCTTCACCCCTGAAGGTATCTCAGCATCGAAGTGCTTCAGAATGGCAGCTGATAGGTTTACTATTGAACCTGTGTCGTAATTGGGATAAATGAACTCCATCTGCAACACCTTCCATCTGGACAATCTTGAGTGCGACAGATTCCTATCTTACTAGTATCTACACTCTAACAGAGTGAGAAAAAACTTTACTGAATCCTTTCTCTTCAATTATATATGACATAGGTCTTTCCGCTCCCAACATTCACTGTTCGAAATACTCACGACCTTCAAAATTCAGGGGCCCGATCCCGGTTGCTTAGGGACGGGCTCCTGAAAATTAACTGGCTCTCATCACAAATCGGACGAGTTTAGGGTAAGTTACTCTTTCACTCCTCCCTGTGTCAAACCCCCAACGATGTAGTCCTGTAACACGAGGAAGAATATGACCATCGGAACTGCTCCAATCAACGCTGCGGCAGTGAATGGGCCCCAGCTCGTTTCGAATCTTCCCGAGAACTGCCAAAGGCCAACTGCGTATGTCCATTTGTTCATGTCCTGAAGAATTATCCTTGCAATCAGATACTCGTTGAAGATGTTCATAAACGTCAGAATAGCCACAACAGCCAGAATCGGTCTGGCAAGCGGTAAAATCACCTTTAAAAAGGCCTGGAATTTCGTTGCCCCGTCGATCATTGCTGCCTCTTCGAGAGAGTTAGAGATTGTATCGTAATAGCCTTTGATCAGCCAGATGTTGAAGGCAATTCCTCCTGAATAAGCAAATATCAGGCCTCCAAGCGTGTTTAGTCCCAGGAATGGAATTAAACTTCCAATGAACTGCAGCAAAGCGTAGAGAGCCACCATGAACATTATTGTAGGGAACATCTGAATAAGGAGGAGGCCAAGCAAACCTTGCTTCCTTCCACGGAATCTCATTCTGCTGAAAGGATACGCAGCTAGAGCTGCAACGGCAACGCTGATAAGCGACACAGAAAGTGCTACGATTATTGAATTAAGAAGCCACCTGACGAAATAGAAATAAGTACTCTCTTTTTGTGCCCAGATCTGATTTGTTCTGAATAAGGCTCTGTCTATCTCCTTCAATATGCCATCATATGGAGATGAATAGGTTGTGGGCTTCTCGATTAGATCGGATATTAACCTAGATGCACGTTGGTACTTAGCGTTAACCTGCTGAAAGAGAGAATTGTAAGTCTCCTGCATCTTTCCGAAGTCATCTAGGGTTACCGAAGTCCCAAGGAATCTCAGATCGATGTAGTAGTTTACCTTGGATGCAAGTTCATCCTTCATCGATCTCATAGTAGAGATTAGCTGATTCAGCAGAGCCGTCCCTTCCTTTGCCTCCAAATCAGCCCGAATGAAATCATCGTACCACAGAAGGGTCCTGTAACGGGTTGATGCTCTTATGTTGAAGTAGTTGTTCAGCACACCGGACAGCTTCGATACATAATTTCTGGCGCCTTCCAGCGAGGTTATTTCCTCCTCCACAAACAGCATCGCAGCTTGTATACTAATCGCTTCAAGGACTTTTGCATGCTCTCTTTCTGCTCTCTCAGCTTCTTCTTGAAGTTCAGAGATCCTGTTCTCGAGGTCTTCCATGCTTTTCTTCAGGGATTCCAGTTCCGTCGTGAGAGCGATCGTTCTCTCCGATACCTCAATATACTCTGCAACACTCATCTCAAGAACAGGCAATACCCTCGACAAGTTTGACAGGGCTATGTCTATTACGTCTGCTCCCTTTAAGACTTCTGAGTTTGCAGATGCGCTTACGAGAGCTTCGCCATTGCCTAAGAACCAGGCCATCTTATCCGAGAGATCGGAAAGACTTGTGCTCAGCCCACGGACGTTCTGCATACTTGATAGCTGCCGCTGGAGAAGATCTATGGTCTCCTTTGCTGAATCGATTCTCTCGAGTGATGACCTGACTTTTGCCTCCGTCACAGCCGTACTATTACCTGCGCCTTTAGTGATTATCATTTGCAGCGGTGGAACGACGGCAGAGAGTTTTCTAGTTTCAGACACGACGGTCGGCAATGCGACTTCAAAAGAGTCTTCTAGTTCGCCTAATGCCGAATTTGAGACGACTAGAGCCTTTTCGGTAGACTCGAGGTTCTTTTTTATTGCTTCCAACTTTTCATTTGCGGCCAGGTACTCATAGTAGTCGGTTCCAAAGGCCGTCTCCGCCAGGAAAGATAGTTCTTCAGAAAGGGCTGCACTGGAAGCAGCTGCCGCTTCCCATGCGTTACCGGCAGATCTGAAGGAATCATATAGGCCTGTCCTGATCCGGTTGAGCTCGGAGGCTTGATCTTCGGGCATCGAAGATTCGACCTCCCTTAGATATCTGTTAATAACTTGAAGCCACTCAACTCTTCGCCATTCAGAGTAGTCAATGCCAGAGAGAGATATGTAATCTTCAACAGAATTCAGTGATTCCACCACTTCTTTCTTGTTCTCAAATTCAAGGGTTTCTATTGCTAGCAGCGTCTCGTCGCGATGACGGAATACCTCTTCGTACAGGTTTCTGTAAGCTTCGAGAGACTCGATGACTTGTGATGACCTTTCGCCAAGCAATCCGATGTAGAAGGGATAGGTTCCTTCAAGAGAAGGTGAGGCGGTTTGAAGAATTTCTCCTACCGCGTAGGCCGTCTTCAGTTCGTCTAGTCCACCTATCTCTTTGAGTCTCTCTTCGAAGAGGACCTTGTCTTTGAGTCTCAGCTCATTCATTTCCTTGATTATCATGCTCTCCATTTCTACCAGATTGCTTTCAATTGCAGCGGTACCGCCTTCGACTGCCCTAACCATTTCTTCGCTCTCATCCATAAGAGAATCGAATTTAGTGAGGAACTTCTCAACAGTATTCTTCAGATCCTCCTGGCTTTTCCCTCTGTAGTCTCCTGTGGCGTATGTTGCACTCTGGAGATCAAGAACAAGCCTTCCTACGCTTCTTTCCGGGAAAAGAAGGTTCCTGTAGTGTTGAAGAGTTACTCTGGTTGAAAAGAGCCTTGACGAGAAAGCTGCCTGGTCACGTCTTATTGAAGTGGTTATCAACCAAACCATGGGAAAGAGAACCACAACGACAACAGCTATCAAGATTATGTGTCTTAACCAGTATTTTCTTCTCTCAACGGCCATTATCTGCTCACCTCTTCAAAGGAACCGGACAATTTAAAGTTTATCCAGCTGAAGCCGGCGACGATTATGAATATGATAATTGAAATGGCACTGGCAAAGCCAAAGTCCTGACCTCTCCCTTCAAACGCCAGCTTAAAAGTGTATGAGATCAAGATATCAGTTGCCCCAGCGGGTGTCGAAGCTCCAGGAATTGCGGGTCCACCTTGGGTCACCAGATAAATGCCGGTGAAGTTGTTGAAGTTGAAGGCAAAGCTGCCGACAAGCAAAGGTGCAACAGTAACCATTAACAGGGGGAAGGTAATCATTCTGAATCTCTGGAGTCTCGTTGCACCATCGATCGATGAGGCCTCATAAAACTCTTCGGGAATACTCTGTAAAGCACCGAGGCTTACTGTCATCATGTACGGGAAGCCCAACCATGTATTGACAATCAAGACTGAAACTTTGGCCCAAAAGGCATCGTTCAGCCACTTTATTGGTTCAAGCCCAAAGAGTCCCTGAACAATGAACCTGTTCAGAACTCCATAGGTTTCGTTGAAGAAGCCATTTCTCCATACAAGAGCAGAGATAAAGGCAGGTACGGCCCAGGGAATGATGAGCAGTGTTCTGTAAATCTTCTTTCCCTTAAGTCTCCGATCATTCAGTGTGATTGCCAGCGCCAGGCCAATTACGAATGAGAAGAGAACGCTAAGTCCGGCCCAGGTAAACGTCCAGCCGAATACCTGAAAAAACGGGTCCCTTATCTTCGGATCCTGGAACATCCTAACGAAGTTCCAAAAACCAACGTCAGATATGTAGCCCTCAACTATGAACTCGTTTCCATTTGCGTCGATATCATAGAAAAAGCCACCCTCCTCGATCAAGGTCCTTCCCGTCTGCCTGTTATAGACAACGGTCTCCTGAATGGCTCTTCCGGCGGAGAATGAAGTCTCAGTCCTTAACGCATACTTCCTTTCAGTGGTGGCAAAGGTTGTGTAAAGAGAGTTTGGGAATAGTCTTATCTGATTACCCTCCGAGTCTGTAAATTCGGCATTTCGGAGCCACACTCCTCTTATTTCGCTGAAGTAGAAGGGAGCGTTCGGCCTGGTGGAGGTGTCTTGGGGAGAATAAAAGTATATATACCTTGCACCGGCATCAGATAGGATAGCCAGGATTCGGTCATCCGGAGAGCGTGAAAGAGTGTAGTTCACCCCGCCGATAACGAAACTGTCCGATTTTATCTCGAACATCTTGGCGGTGGCCAGTGTGATGTTCCCCGATGCATCTCTGCTTACAACCTGAGGCCTAAGAGTGGCATACATCTCTCCATCCGTCTTCGACTTCAGAAGAGTTATGAATCTGTCTGTGGGGCTATAGTTGTCGAGCTCGATAAAGATGGAAAACTCGAATTCCTCGGGGTTTTCCGGGATGTAGAAGTAATCGCTGAGGAGCTTTTGAATTGACTGCTGCCTTGTGAATAGATGCCCGGTTCCGTAATTAGTGAAGGCAGTTCTGAAAGTGTAGTACATTGGATATAGCGTGAGAATGAAAAGCAATATCATTGCGGGAATCATATATCTGTACGGGTAACCCTTTGGATTCAACGCAATTATATCAATTAGCAGAGTCAGGATGACCATTGTTACCATCAAGCCGAAATTCCCATCGGCAAATAACAGATATATGCTCCATAGAGAAAAGGCATTGAATATTGCGAGGATAGCCAGGGAAAAGAGAAAGATTACAAATCGTCTTCCACTCAAGGTAATCCCTCCGGACAGTTAAACCAGAGCGCGGGAGTCTCCCGCGCTCAGTCTAACAAGATTTAGATATGTGGATAAGTCAAGAGAGAACAATCATTTTCCAATTGTAGTCTTGATCTTCTCTACTGCAGAATTGAAAGCGTTCTCCACTGTATCCTGACCGTTGATAATAAGGCCAAGTGCATCGCCCATTGCTCCCCATACGCTCGCCATTTCCGGAACGTTTGGCATTGGTGTTCCTACTGAAGCGCTCTTGGAGAACTGTAAAACATCATACAGCTCTGGACCGGCGTCCGCTTCAATAAATGCAAACACGTCGGCTCTTGCCGTACCTCTTCTCTCTCCGAGGAACATTCCGTACTGGCCTTCGAAGCTTCCGATGTAGTTCACCACGAATTCAGTGGCTTCAAGCTTGTTCGGAGACTTTGAGTTTATCATGAAGCCCTGTACTCCGACGAATGGTCTCGGAGTTGTACCGTCGTCGAATGTGATTTCGCTGAAAGGAAGAATCGCGTAGTCGATACCCGCATCGCGGTAACTTGGGGTTGCCCATATGCCGTTAATAATGAATGCGGCCAGTCCGTCTTTGAACAAAGAGTCCATCAGGTTGTAATTTGGACCGCCAGGAATTAGGCCTTTGTCGAACCAAGATTTGATGAGGTTTCCGCCTGCAATCGCACCCTCGTTGTTCAGGCCTATGTCGGTTACATCAAGACCCGCAGCAGTCTCCTTGAAGATATAGCCGCCTCTTCCCAGTATGAAAGGTGCGGAGTGATAGAAATCCCCAACTGCGTAGATCAGGCCCACGACTTCATCATCTGCAGCCTCGAAAGCAAGTTCTTCAAGCTCTGAGATTGTTTTCGGTGCTTTGAATACGAGATCCTTGTTGTAGATGATTGCAATCGCCTCAACAGTATAGGGGACACCGTAGAGGTTTCCGCCGTAGCTGAAGGCATCTAGAGTGACATCGTAGTACTGATCGGCTTCGGGAAGAAATGGAATCGGTTCGATAAGGCCATTGATAGCGAGTTCACCAACCCAGTCATGTGCGCCTACTATGATGTCGGGGCCCTCGCCTGCGGGAGCTGCGGTAAGGAACTTGGACTTTATGTCGCCAAAGTTCACCTGCTGAATCTCCACTTGAATTCCGTAGTCACTTTCGAAATCTGCCGCCAACTTCTCAAGTGCAGGGATCTGGTTCTCAGAGGACCAAATCACCAACTTTGCGCTTGCAAAAGATAAGACTAGAAGTAGCACTAAAAGAACAGCTGCGAGTTTTCTCATCTTCTGAACCCTCCTTTGATAGAATTGGGATACACCCTAAACAAATTGTATCAGAAAGTTCCGGTTAATTAAAGAAGTGTTAATGCAGAGATTGAACAAAAAAAACGCCCCCATTCTTCATGAAGGCGCTAAGTAGTCTACAGTTGCCTCTTGTTAGCTTTAATATAGTTCTATCTTCGTGAATATTGTTAATACTACGAATCAAACTGGGTATACCGTTATCCCTTCTCTAAAATCCTTCGCGACTTCAAAGTCGACTCTGAGAGAATCTCTGTATCTCTGACTAAGATACTTCTTTCCAACTTCTCCAAGTAACAGGTATATAAGAAGATCCTCATCGCATTCGGCCAGCAGGCCGAGTTCGTTTCTTCCTTTTTCGACTTCTGGGTCAAGAGTGTCGCCCGGCCTATGAGAAATCGACTCTTCATCTCCCATAACTCTTGATTTCAGTGACTTGTCGATTTCTGCAGGAGGTGTTCCATAGAATCCCCTTATGTATCTTTCTACTTCTTTCGTGATCGTCTTGTATCTCTCGTTGTTCATAACATTCAAGACCGCTTGCACGCCCACTATTTGAGATGTTGGAGTAACAAGGGGGGGATAACCGAGATCAGCGCGTACCTGAGGAACTTCTTCGAGAACCTCTTCGAATCTGTCGCTCATGTTCTGAGATTTCAGTTGGTTTATTAGATTGGAGTACATTCCTCCCGGAATCTGATTTTCCAAAACTGAAGTGTTTATAGTGAAACCTGCATCAGTGCCACTGTGATTCTTCCTAACCCTTGAAAAGTAGTCGTTTATCTCTTTGAGTAGAGGGTAATTTGGCTTCTCTGAGAGCCCCATATCGTGTAATGTTGTCCATATGCTCTCGACACCAGGTTGTGAGGTTCCGAATCCCATTGAAGACGTGGCGGTGTCGAGAATATCGGCCCCGGCCTCAGCGCTCTTCAAGTAAGCCATATCGGCAATACCCGTTGTGAAATGAGAGTGTACCTCCAAAGGGATAGAGTGCCTCTTCTTGATCTCATTTACAAGAGTTGAAGCCGTTCCAGGCTTCAGAAGGCCTGCCATGTCCTTAATACAGAGAGAGTCTGCGCCCAAATCCGCAGCTTTGTCGGAGATCTTCACAAAGTAATCGATGTTATGAACGGGACTGGTTGTATACGACATTGCTACTTGAAGGTGCATTCCAGCATCCTTTACTGCGCTTGCCGACTTCTCCAGATTTCTTAGGTCGTTAAGGGCGTCAAAGATCCTTACAATATCAATCCCGTGATTTGCCATAGTCTTAACAAAGAGCTCTACAACATCATCTGCATAGTTTCTGTAACCGAGAAGATTTTGACCTCTTAGAAGCATCTGAAGCTTGGTATTCTTAAATCTCTCTTTGAGTACATCGAGTCTTTCCCAAGGATTTTCATTAAGGTATCTAACACAGGAGTCAAAGGTTGCTCCGCCCCAGACCTCCACTGCGTGGTAACCAACCTGATCGACAAGAGGAGCTATATCTGCCAACTCAGCTGTTGTGACCCTAGTGGCCAGAAGTGACTGGTGCGCATCTCTCATCGTAGTGTCAACGAAACGGACTTTTCTCAACTTAATGCCTCCTTTCTGTGTACAATACTATGATAGAGGAGTGATGTTATGCGATCAAATAAAAGAGATTACGAATTCGACATAATCGTCATAGGGGCCGGACATGCCGGTATCGAGGCCGCATTAGCTGGCGCGCGAATGGGCATGAGAACGCTTATTCTAAATATTAACCTCGACACGGTTGGTTGGACGCCCTGCAATCCGGCTGTGGGGGGCCCAGCGAAAGGCATTGTCGTAAGAGAGATAGACGCGCTCGGTGGGGAGATTGCCAAGTCAACAGATAAGGCATCACTCAATATAAGAGTTCTAAACACCAGCAAAGGAGCCGCCGTCAGAGCACTGAGATCTCAGGTGGACAAGAACAGGTATAGCCAGATAATGAAGAGAATACTTGAGATGCAGGAAAATCTGCACTTGCAGTCTGGAATTGTGAAGTCCATAGAAGTGGATAAGGGTCGTGTAAGAGGCATCACGACGCACTTTGGCCTCAGGTACTCTGCACGTTCTGTAATAGTTGCTTCGGGCACCTTTCTTGGAGGGAAGATATTCATCGGACCACAGGAGTTTCCCGCAGGAAGGCTTGGTGAGTTTCCAGCAACCGAGCTAACTGCATCGCTTAAAGCTTTGGGGTTCGAAGTCAGACGTTTCAAGACTGGGACCCCTGCAAGAATAGCAGGCAGATCAATCGATTTCTCCAGTATGGAGCGTCAGGGTACCTCAAATACCCCGCTTTGTTTCTCATACTTTTCCGAGCCCTTTGTCCTTGAAGACGATCATCCGTGCTGGCTGACCAGGACAAATGAGAGAACACACGACATCATCAAGAGAGACCTCAGATTCTCGCCGCTGTACGGGGATGTTAAGCTTATCGATTCAAAGGGACCGAGATACTGCCCTTCGATTGAGGATAAGGTGATCAAGTTCTCTGATAAGAGTAGCCATCAATTGTTTGTTGAACCCGAGAGTGCTTTGAGCGACGAGTACTATTTGAACGGTCTTTCAACCAGCCTTCCTTTCGAGACACAGCTGGAAATGATCAGAACAATAAAGGGGCTTGAGAGGGCGGAAATCGTCAGGCCGGCTTATGCTGTCGAGTACGACTATATAGATCCGACTCAGTTGTACTCAACGCTGGAGAGCAAATTAGTCGAGAATCTGTATTTCGCTGGTCAGGTAAACGGGACCAGTGGTTACGAGGAAGCTGCCGGTCAGGGTTTGATCGCGGGAATCAACGCATCAGCGAAGCTGCATGGCGGGAAGCAGCTTGTACTAAGTCGATCGGAAGCTTATATTGGAGTTATGATCGACGATCTTGTGACGAAGGGAGTGGATGAACCTTATAGACTTCTCACGTCAAGAGCGGAGTACAGATTGCTTCTCAGGCACGATAATGCGCACATAAGGCTTACAGAGTACGGTCATGAATACGGACTAGTGCCCGACTGGTTCAGTGAGAAGGTATCCCGATTAGCAAACCAGACCAGGAATCAGGTCTTAAGACTTGAAAGAGTGACCGTCAGACCTTCTGAAAGGTTGAACCAGCTATTAATTAGTAAGAGGAGTTCGAGACTTGATACGCCCGCAAAGCTTTCGGGTCTGCTAAAAAGATCGGGAGTTGAGTACAGGGACCTTTCAGATTACGATCCCGAACCGATTGTTGATGATGAAGTGA
The DNA here is from genome assembly GCF_002752635.1 of Mesotoga sp. Brook.08.105.5.1. Taxonomy (NCBI): domain Bacteria; kingdom Thermotogati; phylum Thermotogota; class Thermotogae; order Kosmotogales; family Kosmotogaceae; genus Mesotoga; species Mesotoga sp. Brook.08.105.5.1. The sequence goes on along the minus strand of NZ_AYTW01000007.1, from coordinate 37,349 downwards.
TAGAACAAGTTGAAATAGAGATCAAGTACAGTGGATATATTAAGCGTCTTAGGGAAGAGGTCAAGAGACTTGAAGAGCTCGAGGGAGATCAAATCCCCTCCAACTTAGATTATGGTGAAGTATCCAACCTCTCAACAGAAGGAAGAGAAAAGCTGAAAAGAACAAAGCCTACAACGATAGGCCAAGCAACGAGAATACCCGGCTTGACACCCTCAGACATCATGAATCTATCTTTTCATCTCAAGCATCACAACCAGAAATAAGATCCGAGTTGGGTTCTGGTTTTATCGCGAGAGCAAGGTCTGTAAAGTTTTTTCCAGATCTCTATGTTCAATTGACTTTCCGTCTTTCAGAAGAGAGAACGCGGCCTTTATTACAAGAACCCTAGGATACTTCACAGTCATTTCCTGAACCGGATCTGCAGATATCCGAAGACCCACAGAGCTGTTGTTTAGCATTGGACCATCTCCTGAACCTCTTGACACAAGTCATGAGGAATATTATAATCAATTTTGTGTCTGGGCTCGTAGCTCAGTTTGGTTAGAGCTTCCGGCTCATAACCGGGCGGTCGGTGGTTCGACTCCACCCGAGCCCACCAGACTCGGCGGCTTATGCCGCCTTTTTCTGTACTAATTTTAGCAGTTTTGCCAGTGTTCTTCAAGATAGTTTTCTTATATTTAACATATAAGTGACGAAGCGTAAAGAAAGTAGATGAAGCATTTATGTACAATACGAGTTACGGTTTACGGTTCGAGACTGATTTCATTCTAGTGTATGCACTAACCTTCCTGAAACAAATGTCATGTCCGCGAAAGTATCTTCTCTCGTCTTTAAGAGATCTGAGCCGGTTACGAAGAAATCTGCTGGGTCCCCTGGATTGAGCGCGAAGGATCTGACACTGTTTGCTAGAGTGTGTCCGGCTTTGCTATACATCTCTATGCTGTCCTTTCTGGAGAAGAATCTATCGGCCGAAACGAGGTTCTTGACTACCGAAGTGCTCTCTACCGGTGAGTCGGTTGAGAAGGCAACAACTACTCCCATATCTCTCATCTTTCCAAACGGGTAGGCATCTTTGATCCGGATCGGCCCGAACCTCTCCGGTGCAATTGTGCTGTCAGAGTCAACGAAAACCGGTTGAATCGATGCGGTTAGTCTCTGGCCGGCAATCCTTCTTATCTGGTCCTCAGACGCGATCTGAACGTGAATTAGTCTATGCTTGAGAGTTTCACTGTTCGATCCTTCAAAAGCCAAGAGGGCCTCTTCCAGTGACCGATCTCCTATAACATGTACGCAGACCTGAATTCCTTCTCTGTCTGCTCTCCTCACGATCGGCCTAAGATCATCGGCAGTCATATATAGGACGCCGGTTTCGGTCGGAGAATCGTGGTAAGGCTCAATCATCGCCGCCGTTCTTGCTCCGAGCGACCCGTCAAGATACATCTTTGCAGCTCTCAGTCGGAAGAAATCAGTTTCGAATTGCCTGCCATGTTTGATCAATTCCAGATCTTCTTTTCTGGAGATGCAGAGCTTTTCGTAGACTCTCATTTTGTTCGCGCTCGAGAGAGCCTCCATAAGGAGTTCATAATCTATGCCGTGATAATCGTCACTGTGTACCGAAGTCACTCCATATTTCAAAAAGGACCTTGTTCCCGCTTCAATCGCTTCTCTGACTTCAGCAGGAGAGAGTTTTGCTATCCGGTCCATCTCCTCTAGAGCTCTCTCCTTGAGTATTCCAAGATCGATGTCCGAACCATCAAGACCGTGAAGTCTTTCAAGGTCTAATAGCTTTATCAGGGACGAGTTTACGCAGGCGATATGTCCGCACCTTCTGGTAATAATCGTTGGTTCTGAAGTGATGAGATCAAGCTTTCCTCTCACGGGCATAAACCCTAACACTTCCTGATCCCAGCCTCTAGCTCTTACTATCCTTCGATCAACGCTCAACCTATCGGCAAGCGATTCGATAGAGCTGCAGCCCTCTAGATCAACCTCCAGAGACTTTCTTCCCGTTCCAATGAGGTGTGCATGCGAGTCGACAAATCCAGGGTAAACGAATTTGCCTGAAATATCTATCTCTTGAGCACCATAAGGAGTATCTGCAGAGAATTCTCCTGAGTCAATGTAGAGGTCCTTGCAAGAATAAGCTCCGGTCTCTTCCAAATAGACAAATCCGCCTTTCAAGGAGTAACCGTTCATAGTTCTTCTCCCGAGTTAGCGGCTATAAGACCACCGAGCGCGGCATTGTTTATCAGTAGGGAAATGTTTGCATCAAGTGTCTTCCCTCCTGACAGCAGCGCGAGTTTGCCGAGCAGATATGGAGTGAGAGTCTTCCCCGAGATCCCTTCTTCTACGGCTGCTTTTAGAGCGGATTCAATGAGAGCGCTCAATTCATCGTAGTCCATAGAGTCCATTTCGGGAATAGGATTAGCTACTAGCAGTCCGCCCTCTATTCCAAGCCTTTCTTTTTCTTTCAGAATCATCACTGCCTCTTTTGGGGAGTCTATGGTTAGATTGATTTTGTAAGGGCTTTTTGAGCAGTGGAAGAACGGGAAACAATCGGTCTTGTAACCAACGATTGTTACTCCGAAGGTTTCAAGAAACTCCAGGGTCTTTGGTACGTCAAGAATGCTCTTCACGCCTGCCGATATTACGATCATTCTAGTTCTCGAAAGCTCTATGATGTCTTGAGAGACATCCCAATCTACTCCTCTGTGAACTCCTCCGATTCCCCCCGTAGCGAATACAGAGATTCCATTCAACTTTGCAATAGCCATTGTAGCGCTGACGGTCGTTGCTGCATCTCTCTTCATCGCTGTTGCGTAGGATATCTCTGCAGTACCAACCTTGAGGACATTTCGACCCGTTCCAAGTCTTCTCATCTCTTCCTCGTTTACACCCACGATAATTCTTCCGTCTAGAATTCCTATGGTTTTTGGTATTCCGCCATTTTCTTTGACTGCCCGCTCCATGTTCAGAGCAGTTTCGAAGTTAATACCTTGTGGAAGGCCGTGAGCTATAACTGTAGATTCAAGAGCTACAACTCTTTTCAACAATATTCACCTCTCATAATTCTCATATGCGGCAAGCTGTGTACAAAACTTTTCAGACAACCAGAACAGCTGCAAACACAGGTTTCAAAGAACTGTTGAAGCAGGCTCTAAGAAGTCTGTCCAATCAATTTTAACAGAACGTCACGTAATGTATGATAATTAAATCTACTCAAAAAGTCGCGTCATTGAAAAGCCGGAACCATGATGCTATAATTTCCACGATGTGCCCCTATAGTTCAACGGATAGAACAGCGGATTCCTAATCCGCAGATGAAGGTTCGATTCCTTCTGGGGGTACCAGCGCGAGGTTTTCCTCGCCTTTTTTATTGGTAATTAGCATAATGGAAACTGGTACAGAAAAGGCTACTTAGAGTACGTTAATTAGCTGTAGACGGTGCCATTCGCCCGTACATCGATTTGAGAAGTATTCATTATGATCATAGAATTCTAATGAAGAACACCAATATGGAGGAGGTATTCTCGTGGCCGAAACAAGTCTGTTCCAAAATGCACTTAAGCAGTTCAATAAAGCTGCCGATGTCATGGATCTTAGCCAGAGCATGAGGCAGGTCTTGTCTTTTCCGAAAAGAGAGCTAACTGTGAATTTCCCCGTAAGAATGGATAACGGGGAAATCAAGGTCTTCACTGGGCACAGGGTACAGCACAATGTAGCCAGAGGTCCGGCAAAGGGAGGAATCAGGTACCATCAGAACGTTACTCTCGATGAAGTGAAGGCACTGGCTTTCTGGATGACATGGAAATGCGCGGTAGTTGGTATCCCGTACGGAGGTGGAAAGGGCGGAGTTTGTGTGAACCCTCAAGAGCTTTCAATCAACGAGATTGAAAGACTTTCAAGGAGATTCTTCTCAGAGATTCAGATCATAATAGGTGAAGGAGAAGACATTCCTGCGCCAGACGTAAATACTAACGCTCAGATAATGGCCTGGTACATGGACACATACTCCATGAACATTGGTCATTCAGTTCTCGGAATCGTTACAGGCAAGCCTCTGGAAATAGGTGGTTCTAAGGGAAGAACGGAAGCAACGGGTCGCGGAGTAAGAGTGGTTGCCGAAGAGGCTCTAAAGTACAAAGACATGGATCCAAAGCAGGCGAAGGTGGCCGTTCAGGGATTCGGAAACGTAGGATCGTTTGCGGCGAAGCTAATAGATGAAGAGATGGGTTCAAAAGTCATCGGTGTGAGTGATGTTTCTGGTGGACTTTATAATCCTGAGGGTTTCGACATTGATGATCTGATCGCATACAGGGATCAGAACAACGGAGTGATCGAGGGCTACCCGAAGGGACAGAAGATCAGTAACGAAGACCTGCTCGGACTCGATGTGGATATCCTCGTTCCAGCAGCTCTTGAGAATGCGATTACTGAGAAGAATGCAAAGAACATAAAGGCAAGAATAATCGTCGAGGGCGCAAACGGTCCTATGACACCGGAAGCGGAAGACATAGTTCTTGGAAACAAGATCTTCGTTGTTCCCGACTTCCTGGCAAATGCCGGAGGAGTCACAGTCTCATATTTCGAATGGGTACAGGGACTACAGCATTATTTCTGGGATGTGGAGGACGTAAGAAGAGCTCTCCAAAAGATAATGAGAGAGGCTTTCGCTTCCGTAGCATCGACAATGAACAGGTACAACATCGATATGAGAACTGCCGCATATGTTGACTCTATAGAGAAGGTTGCTCACGCCACAAAACTCAGAGGAATCTATCCCTGATATATCTGCTGTCAGATTCACGGAGCGGAAGAATTGTCTTCCGCTCTTTTTATATGTTGGGAGAATCAGAGTCGCTCAGATAAGTAGAAGTTGTCGTCGACTCTGTAAGCCGTCAAATAGCCTCCATAAACACAGCCAGTGTCTATACCGATCTTTCCTTCTTGAATTAGAGGGCCGCTAATTAAGGGTGTATGACCAAACACAACCGTACGGTTCCTGATAGGGTTTGGCGTCTCCAGAAATGGTTCTCGGATCCACAGAAGATCCTTTGAATTCTGCTTCTTCAAGGAGATTCCCGGCCGTACCCCGGCATGAACGAAAATGAAGTTGTTCTCTTCGTAGTGAAGAACAGTCTCGTTGAGAAACTCAATATGGTATTCTGGAACAGATCTAATACTCCCATAACTTCTGATTGTTGTTTCCATCCCGTTATAAGCCCAGATCGTAGATCCTTCGGCGCCTCTCAGATAATCAAGGAACATCTGCTCGTGGTTACCTCGAATGAAATGACAGTCATGGTTTACGGAAAGTGATATCAGAAAATCGATGACTCCCCTGGGGTTCGGTCCACGGTCCACATAATCACCAATGAAAACAAGAGTGTCGTCAGCTTTGAGATCGATCGCCTTTATAAGTCTTTTGAGCGGTGAAAGGCAACCGTGTATGTCACCGATTGCATAGGTCAACCGAGAAATCTCCTCATAAAGAGTTGCCAGAGAAAGGATATTACAATTCCTGCAAGCGGGCTAATTATCCATTCTTTCTTGGAGTCCCTTGAAAAGACTGCCCGGAAAGCAAGCCCGGCAGCAACCGAGATAATGACCCAAGTCCAGTGATTTGCAAGAATGAAGATAAATATAGACATTCTCTCAGCGATTCCGATTGAGTCGGTAGCCTCTTCCGGCACTATGGCCCCTCGAAGAAAGTAAGTGACACCCACGGTTACCAGAAGCATTCCCATGAGATACCAGGAAAACTCAACAGTGACAAATGATTCTACGAGGAAGCTTCTTCCCAGTAAGGTGAAAAAAAGCAGCAGGAAAAACGCAATGACTTCGATCAAGAGGTTTGGCAACCTCTTGCGGCCCATGTCAACAGTGACTGTCAGGCCGACAGAAAGTATCAGTAAAAGTATTCCAAGAGGGCTTGATAGAAAGACGTCGAAAGTGAAGGCAAGAAAGATCAGAACGACCCAAATGAAATGCATCCAGAACTTCTTATCATCCATCTTTGCAAGCTTTCGATTATTTACAAATGCATGATCAACTACATAGTAAGCCACCAGAAGATGTAATGGCATATCTCAACCTCCGATCTTTTTTTTGCTGTTCCATGGTAGCACAGGAACTAGAAAGGTTGCAACAACAAGTGCGACAAGAACCCCAAATCCGAGGCTTACACCGAATGTGCTCAGGAGTTTTCCCCTTGCAAAAATGAATGAGAAGAAGGTTAGCATAGTCGTTGCCGAAGACATGGTTATTGATTTTAGGGTTCTGGCCAGCTCTGTGTTCTTCTTCTCCCTAGAACTATGTATAACGTAAACAAGTGAGTCCACACCAATTCCAATTATCAGCGGGGCAGAGATTACAGTTACAAAAGTCGTCTCAATTCCCATCAATTCCATTAAACCAAACATCGACATCAAAATTCCGACCATTAGAACTAATGTTTTGAGTCCGTCTATGATGGACTTTCTTTCGATAGAAACGACGACAAAGATTGCTACGAAGGCAACCAGACATATTGGAAGGGAGATGATTCTCACAAGGTCCATCAGGTAATGGAAGACTTTGGGATACCCTCCGAAAGAAGCTCTGAGTTCAGGACTGAGACTGTCGTAAATAATCTTTATGACGTTGTTTCTATAGATCATCGATAATGGTTCTGAGTTCATAACAAAATACGTCTCACCATTGGCAGCCTCGTAGAGAAGCTGATCTCTCAGGCTTTCCGGTATGACCTCGGTAGCAAGGTCAATAAGATCATTCGAGCCTTCAATGGATTCCGCTCTGTCAAGGAGTTCTACAACGAAGTCATAGTAATTTGCTTTCTTGAAAACGGCCTCAATTAACGGAGAGTCTCTCAGCGCATTGATTTCCCTGGTAACTTGCTGCATCTGATTAATGTAATCTCCCTCTCCTCCTTCGATAACAGAAAGTATTGAGAAGGAGCTCTTGAAATTCGGATTCTGATCGATTTCCTCATGCGCCCTTCTTAGAGAATCTATATCTGGAAGTATAAATGGCACTGTGTTTATAATGCTTCCCCCGAAGGTTCTTTCAATTAGGCTGGGAACTGCGATCTGTTCTGAGTCGGTTGACATCAATCCGGGAGGAGTATAGGAAAAGCTTCTAATATTGTTCAAACCAAGATAACTGAGCATCAGGATAAGCATGAAGACAACTCCTCCGAAAACGACGCCGAATTTCAAGATTACCTTCGAGATTCTCAGGAAAAATCTGTCGAGCAGGTGAATGTTTGCCTTCTTTTCAGGATTTATTACGGTCATGATCGAAATTGCCGGGAGATAGACTGTCATTACGATAAAGAAGACAACAATACCGATTGCAGAGAGAATCCCCAGTTCTCTAATGGCCGGGGAGCTGATTACTGCAAGGATCATGAAGACAAGAGCTGTCGTTATCATGCTTGCCGAAAGAGGCTTTATAAGAGCTTTATAGGAGCTGTACAATAGAGTTACCGGGTTCTTCTCTCTGTTTGCACCATCCGAAAGTCTGGTTATCATATGTATTCCATAGTCGATTCCCAGTCCAAGCGTTATGGCGGTGACGAAGGTAGTGATGATGTTTAGAGAGCCGAAGATTACGTAAGCAAGGCCGAGAGTGATGAACATCGAAATAGCCAGTGAAGAGAAAACGCAAAGGGTAACCTTCCAGCTTGAATAGGCAATGAAGAAGAGAAGAGAGATTCCTGCAAGCGACAGCACTGTTGTCAGCATGAAATCATCACTTACTTGCCTGTGCGAGTCGTAAGTTCCGAAGTGATCTCCTGCCATTCCATAAGTTACTCCGTGAACTCCGCAAACACCATCAAGCCACTCTCTTAGTGCTGGAATCACTCTTTTCACGTATGATACATCGGAAGAAGGCCCATCGAGCCTGATACCCATAACCAAAACCATCGGGTCGTTAACAGGAATTGATTCTGGAAGTCTTATGAAGCTGAAGAAGTCTTCTCCTTCCGGTTCGTTTGCAACTAGTCCTTTGAGGTCCTCAAAACCGAGCAACATCTGTCCAAGGCTTCGAATAGCAGAGAAATCGTAGTTGACGAGTCTTTGGACGGTCCTTGAAAGATCCTGATCTCGATTTCTGATTGAGGAGAGTTGTCCTGGATCGACCATTAGGAGGCCCAGAGGCCCGAGATCAGACATTAGATCGAACCTCACAAAGGATTCGATACTCCTGAATTCGTTCGATCCTTCGTAAATCCCTCTCGCAGCCGAAATAAGATTCTCTATTCCCTTTTCAGTTTTGTCTTGTGTTTGCAGAACGATGTAAGTGACGTCGCCAGAAGTGTCTCCGTTTATGAAGCGATTGTACTGCTTCACGACAGGATCGTCCTGTGGAAGAATCTTAAGCAGATCTGAATCAATATTCAGTTTCAATGAAAGGTATGCACCAAATGCGCCAAGAATTACGAAAAACACTACTACTGCTGCACGGTGTCTTACCACGAACTCACTCAATCTCTGCAACAAATAATCACTCTCAGTCATTTCTTCTAAATTGAACAAGCAACTCTAGTATATCAACTTTTGCATGGCCAGAGATCGATATTAAGCGACCAAAGCTGAGTGTTCAGTCCCTGATAAGAAAATATCTGACCGGAAGAAATGGTATCGAGTATCTCTCGACCGTCTGTAAGAAGGATTCGCTAATAGTCGCGCCTTCTCTGAGAACCACAATGGGTCCACTGCCGGAGAAAACATCTGAAACGAACCTTCCAGGACTGAGAGAGTGCATATAATGGACTCTGGCGAATTCGAACCCTTCTTCCTGCAATGAATTGAAGTCTGATTCCATAACGATTGTGTAGCCGGGGATATAACTTAGTCGGAAAGCTCCGTAGTCGATGAACTCCAGCCTGGTTACAACTGAACCGAAAAAGTCGATTGTCTCTCTTTCTCTTGAACCTTGTTTTCCGCTTTCAATGACAAAAAGTGTCTGCAATCTCGAGAAGGTTTCAAAGTATGGACTGACAAACGTTCTCATCCCGTTTTCAGTAGACATTATCCAGGGTCCTACGTTTTCCTTCTCTAGCTGTTTAAGTACAGAGCTGAACTCCTCAACTGCTTCGAGATGATTCTTGAAACCTTCAAGCACCGGCAGAAACTTGTTTCTAAGAAAGAAGTCGGGAGCGGCACTCCGTCTCCCGATATTCTGAAGAGCTTCCAGATTAACATACAATATCACCAAAAGCCCGAAAATCAGGGCAATTAGCGAAATTGCGATTGGCAAACTTGCGATTCTCAATTTACGGTCTTCACTCCTAGACTTTCGAGGATTATCTCGATTGCTTTTAAAAGTTGAAGATCATGTTCGATGTCTATAGTGGCTTTGGATAGTGTTAGTTCGCTTCCGTCCTCTTCAAGGACATCATCACCCGGTTCAACGATGATATCTGGTTCTATACCCTGAAGATGAATATCATTACCATCTGGAGTGAAATAATGAGCAGTTGGTAGCCATATTTCGCCTCCATTGGAAAGATTGAAAACAGTCTGAACTGCCGCCTTCCCAAAGGTCTTTGTTCCGATAACCGTTGCCAGTCCGTGATCTTTCAACGCTCCAGTAAGTATCTCTGAGGCCGATGCGCTTCCTTCATTAACAAGCAAAACGATTGGTTTGTCTTTGAAGTAGGCATTGTATCTGGATCCCCATGAGTTGTATATTTCTTCCTGACCGTCTCTGTACCTAATCGTTATTACTCTCTGGCCTTTGGGCAGAATGAGAGATGAGATGTTCAGAACACTTTGCAGAAGTCCGCCTGGGTTGTTTCGCAGATCGATTATGTAGGCCTCGCTGTTTCTGCTAAGGTTTAGAGCATCCTGGAATTCATCGTAGGTTGGCGCGTTGAAGCCCGTAATGTGTATATAAGAGATTTCGATATCTTCAATATCTATCAACTCACTCTTTACGCTCCTTATTTCAATGAATGCCCTGGTAATTTCAACGAAGAAAGGCTCAGTGAGAGTTTCTCTGTAGACCTCCAAAACCACTTGGGTATCGGGGTCTCCTCTGAGCATGTTGACGGCACCGTAATAGCCGACATCGGAAATTGGTACTCCATCTATTGTAAGAATCAAGTCGCCGGGTCTTAGGCCCACTCTTTCTGACGGGCTCCCGGCCATAGGTGCCACCACTTCAAGACAATCAAATTTAATGTTGTACTGAACAGTAGAACCAATACCTCCATACTTGGAGCTTGTGTCAAGCTCATTCTCCCTGGTTTGAACGGGATCAAAATACCATGCAAATGGATCATCGAGTCCACGCATCGTACCTGTTAAAGTTTCGTTGAGCACATCGTCATAATCTACTTTGTCAATGTCGTAGTAGTTTCGTTCTATATATGTAAGTATCTGAAACACAGGACTGAACTTCTCGAACATCTCATCGTCCGTCATAGTTGTAAATGCCCCCAGGAAGAAGACCGCAATAAGAACCGCGATCGACGCCGTTATCCTAAAGGCTTTCTTCTTAGTCATGCAACTTCCTCCCTTCTACTTTTATACCGAACACCAGGTATGTAGTATGGCCGACCATTCTGTCTTCCGGCCTAAACCTTTCGGGATTGGTCTTATAGCTTCTTGCCATTATCTCCCATACCTGAACATCGATAACTCCTAGATTCCTAAGAATCCCGATCGTTTCTTGAACCTGGTTGGCTGTAGGGCATAGAACGCAGATCCTACCGCTTCTCTTCAGGATAGTTGTCGAAGTCTCAAGAGAAGTAGAAGGTTCGGGAACATCAAGAAAGAAGGCATCGGCTACCTTACTGTCTTTGCATTCTACAATATCTCCCGCTACGAAGTTCACCCTTTCTGCAAATCCAAGGTGCCCGACATTCTTCTTGGCCTTCTCTAAGAAGTCTGATCTCTTCTCGTAGGTGACGACTCTGCCAGACTCACCTACTTGACGAGAGAAGACTGAAGTCATTACACCAGTACCCGTTCCGGCTTCGTAGACAACGTCACCCGGTTTTATGTCCAGGTTTAAGAGAATGAACGCAATATCCTTTGGGTAAACGATCTGAGTTGATCTTCTCAACGAAAAGATTCCGTCGATGATAGACGGTTTTATCAAATACGCATCTCTCAGACCAAGACTGATCCTCTCTCCGAACTCCTTGCCTACAATTGAATCAATCATTAGGTTTCCATAGTGAGTCTTGAGAACTGTCCCTTTCTCGACCTCAGAGAAGTACTTTGTTTCTTCATCTTCAAGCAGGATCAGTACTTTGTCACCGTATTCAATCATCTAGACTCCTCTGAGTTTTATTATGTTCTCAATCAGGCTATCGAGTTCTTCGATTTGGCCAGATTCACTGGCTTCGACAACGCACTTTCTTGCGTAGCCTTTGACAATCATCTCCGATACTCTTGAAAGAGCCGAGTTCACTGCAGAGACCTGAGTAAGAATGTCTCCACAAACCCTGTCGTTTTCAACCATTTTCTGCAGGCCTCTGATCTGGCCTTCGATCCTCTTCAACCTATTCAAGACCGCTTTCCTGGTCTCTTCATCAACTCCGTGCATGCCTTCACCTCTTAGGAACCGAATACACTGCCGCCTATGAACTCCTTTATAATGGAGGTTCTCGGAATATCCTCCAGATTCGTCATGGGGAGCACGTAATCTATGAACCTCAGAAGCCTCTTAGCTTCAAGATACTCTGGTACCGAATCGTCTATCTGAACTAGCAAAGGTTCTGCGAATGCTTTCAATGCTGCCAAATCGTATACAATTGCAGAATTGAACATCACATCCGCCTCTTCCTGGAAGGGAAAGATATACTTGTCTTCTCCTCTCCTAACGCTTGACCACATTCTTATTGTATCGAGCGCCGAGTGCCCTCTGAATCGATTGTCACGCACGATTCTACGCAATAATCTGACATCAGTAGTAGGTATTCTGTTCAGGTTATCGAGATTCATCTGCGTCAGAGCGCTGACGTATATTTTGAACTTTCTCTCGTGAGGTACGGAACTGCTGAGCAGCTCATTTAGGCCGTGAATTCCCTCGATTATGACAGGCTGACCCTCAGAGATCCTGATAGGTTTGTCATGAAATCCGCTCTTTCCAAGAATGAAGTCAAACTTTGGAAGCAAGACTTCTTTTCCGTCAAGCAGCTGTGAAATCTGTTCGTTAAATAGCTCTATGTTGAGAGCATAAATCGATTCGAAATCATAGTTTCCGTTTTCATCTCTCGGAGTCTTCTCTCTATCAACGAAGTAGTCGTCAATAGATATCTGTACAGGTTTCATTCCCAGTACTTTTAGATGCAGCATCAGCCTCTGAGAAAAGGTAGTCTTGCCCGAGCTTGAAGGGCCGGCTATAAGGATAAGACTAGGCTCTTTGTGTGCGGCTATGAGATCTGCAATCGCAGCGATCTTCTTTTCATGGAGAGATTCCGCAATATTGATTATCTCTCTTATCTCCTTTGGACCTTTGCTTATTATTTCGTTCAGCTCGCCCACGGTCTTAACACCAAGAATCTTCCCCCATTTCTCGTGCTCCAGAAAGACTGTTGAGATCTTTGGCTGATCAACAAATACTGGTAGTCTGTCTGGCTCTTCAGTATTGGGGAGGTTCAGAATGAAGTATTCTCCATACGGAATTAGCGCGAAGTTCTTAACCGCACCTGTCGAAAAGGGCATATATCCATAGAAGTAATTCAGGTATCCCTTGCATCTGTAAATGTTCACAGTTGACTTCTTTCGGTATTTGAACAGAAGAGCCTTGTCTCTCTGCCCATCTTCGTTGAACATCCTAATGGCCTCGAATTTGCCCAACGTTCCCTTTTCGAAGACGTGGTCCTCTTCAACAAGCTGTCTCATCTTATTTTCAATTGTCTTCAGATTATCCGAAGTAGGCTCTACACCCTCAATATCACAGACAAGGCCAGGGCCTCTTGAGTGATGAACATTTAGTTGCACAGCTCCAAAGAGCTCTCTGATTGCTATGAAGAGAATGAAGAGAGTTCCCCTTGTATAGATTCTTAACCCGTCTAGAGAAGACAGATCTACGAACTCTACTTCCTGTTCTTCGTTTACCTTTCTGCAAAGCTCTATCAAAGCATTGCCTGATTTTGCGGCCATGATGGGAGCTCTGTGGAAGCCGTCACACATTTTGGAAAGTTCATAGAAAGTAGTCTCTTTGGTAACTGGAATCTTCTTATTCAATTCCTTTACGAAAATCTCGTGGTTAGCCATAGAATCACTCCAAATCATTGACACCACAAATAGTCGATGTTAGAATCTATTTGCTGTGGGGCGTAGCCAAGTTGGTAAGGCATCAGATTTTGGCTCTGACATCCGTAGGTTCGAATCCTGCCGCCCCAGCCAGAAAAGGGTGGCTATCGCCACCCTTTCTTATGACTAGTTATTTGTCTCGTTCGGTCCTTCACTATCAAGAGTTACGTCCAGATCGACATCTCCTATTTGTGAAGGTGCCTCGATTTCAAATGGAACACTCAATTCTCCTGAAGTAACTTCGGTGTCAAGGTCCATGTCGCTAGAGGTTTCGAACTCCGTTGAGTCAGCCGTCTCGGTTGCATCGATCGTTTGGCTAGCGTTCAGTTCTGAGATATAGAATTCGATACTCTCAATTAGACCCCTGATAGTCTCGTCTTCCGGATTAAATTCCAGAAGCTTCTCCAGGTAATGCTTTTCAGCCATAAGGTAGATCTCCATTAGCGGTTCGTTTTGCTCCAGATTTGCCATCTTCTCATAGATGTCAACAAGCAGATAAAGCGCACTAATCTTCAGATCCGTCGCGGCTTCTGTAGAGTTAATTACCTTTCGATTCAGATCTCCTTCTATGCTCTGAATAGGAGAGTCAATCAAGAGAGATCTAGCCTGCGCTCCAAAGTACTGACTGTAGTATTGAAGATAGCTATCCAGCAAGGCGGAGTTCTCCAGCAGAGGCCTCACGTTCAAGTTGTAGGAGTTCTCGTTGTACATGTATGCGACTTCTGGATTGTTGCCGTCTATCTGGTACATATAGTTTACGACTTTTGTTGAGTTGGGCATTACAGAATAGAGGTATCTAACAGAGCTCTCGAAACGGGAGTTCGTTTCGTCATAGACTTTCCGCTTATCTGCCAGCATCTCCTGAACTTCTTCCAAACTCTCAACACCGAATTCTGTCATGTATTCTCGGGCCCTTTTAGCTTCAGAAAGAACACTTCTCAATTCAGTGTTTGTTGCCGGAATTGTTTCAAGCTGATCGTTAATATCCTCGATCGACATCGATGTTGCGGTTGCTGGAAGAGCCAACAAGAGATCCTCTAGATCTTCCAAATCGAACACCTGATATCTGAGGTTGGTTACCTCGTCCTCAACTAACTGCGTATAGAAGACAACCGGAAGGTACGATTCGCCTATGAGGACATTTCCGGATTCGTCAAAATAGTCGCTTTCGAGTTCTTCCAGAAATCTCTTGGCCGCCTGTCTGTCTCTTCTTGCTTCATCATACTTGGAATACATCTCAAGATCGGGATCGTTTATCATATGCGATAGATTATTCTCCACTCTGTATTCTGCGATCCATTTGTCGAATTCAGCGTTCTCAAACTGATTCATTTCAGTCTGATAAGAGGGAGTGTTAACGAATTCCTCGAAGCTGTCGAATGTAGACTTGTTGTTTACAAGTATAAGGTGGTACCCGAATTGTGACTCGACAGGGCCGACCAAAACGCCGGGAGTTGCGTCAAAAGAAGCGTCTTCGAATTCAGGAACCATCTCTCCTCTTCTGAACTGCCCAAGGGCACCGCCACTGGCTGCAGTACCTGTGTCTATCGAATACCTAGTAGCGGCTTCGGCAAATGAGACCTCACCATTCTCAATCATCGCCTTTATTTCGACTGCGCTCGCTTCATCAGAAACAAGGATATGGTCTGCATCTACCCTCTCATAATCGAACTTCAAACCTTCTAGATTCTCTTCAACAAAAGTCTGGAAGCGACTATTCATGTCTGGAATCGCCTTGTTTGCGACATTCACAGTTAGCAACTGCGTTGCCACATAGTCTTTGATGAGCGCTGAAAAGGCATCGACAGAACCGTACTGGTAAATTATTGCGGATCTGGTTTCTTCATCTGCAACATACTGATCAACTATCCTCTTTGTCTCAGACTCGACCTGTGCAGTCGTCGGAAGGACTTCATTCTCTGTTGCATAGAGAAGCAGTGTCTTCTGATCGATCAATGACATGAATATGTCGTATCTAATTCCCATTTCACTGGGATAGTTTTCCATCTCAAAATACGGATCTAGGGTATACCCCTGGCTTCTCAGGTTCGTTAGTGTGTCGCGTACCGATGTTTCGTACTCTGAATAGGTAATCCAGTAATTTGGATCAGAAAGAGGTGTGCCGTCCTTTGTGAGCCCTCCAACGGTTTCGCTGAAATTGACCGTAGCTCCTGTGTTCTGTTGATTTCCTTGAGAGCCGCCTCCAATATACTGGGCAACGGACCACCAAATAATTCCAACTCCAAAGAGTACAGCTACTGCCCAAACGACAGGCCGTTGAATAGATTTCATGAAATTAGGATTTCCTCTGGATTTCTTCTTTGGCATTTACTTTTCAACTCCCTCCAAGCACCAAATACTCTACAACCAAGAGGGGGAGGTTCATGCCTCCCCCGGCTTCACGAATTATACCATAGTAAGTTTGCTCTTGTAATCGGCGCAACGTCAAGAAAAATGATGGATTTAACTAACCGACCTGCTTAGCGTAGACCCTGAAGTCAATGTGCGGAAATATTGAGTCAATCCATTCCAGGGTCTTCAGTCTGCTTTCATCTATCGAATTACTCTCGATTTCTCCATAGAGCCTCAGCAGCCTGTCAATATGAGTCTTGGTTCTGTTAACAGCGTATTCCACTGTCGTGTTAGTTGTTATGATGAATGCCCAGTCGCTTGACTGAGCAAGAAGAAGCTCTCTAGCCATCTGATTTAGCGCCCTGATTCTAAGTGCGTCGTCTGTTCTTTCAAACTTCCTTGCGAGTTCAATCATTCTCCTGGAGCCTTCGTCCAGATGCCTATATATCCAGTCGTTTCTACCATTCAGCCAAACTTCGTTGTATCCGTTGGCTCCCCAGGTAGAGGTATTGGGAGTGACTACCTGTGCCTGATCCATTGAGTTGATAACTTCTGAAGGAGTTGAAGGAACAACAATGTCATCTCCGTTAAGTTCTCTGAAAAGCTCCTCAATGAACAGAGGGCCTTCATACCACCAGTGACCGAACAACTCTGCATCGAAAGGAGCAACGATTACAGGTTCTTCTCCGTCAAACTGACTGAATAACCTCCTAACCTGTTCTCTCTTTCTGTTTGCGAAATCCTTTGCGTGTTCTACAGTAGCTCTTCGGGCATCGTCCAAGTCATAATAGCTCTTTTCGTTGAGGGGTACATCTTTACCAGTTATCTTATAATACTTTATTCCAGTGTTGCACCGCTCTCCACTCGGATCTATGTAGGGCCTAATATAGTCCTCTTCCCTGTCGAAGCCCACGTCTCTATAAAACTCTCTATACCTTGAATCACCGGGATAACCAACTTCGGCACTCCATACCTGTTGACTTGATTCGGGATCTCTTGCGAACACAAAAACATTCTCTGGTGTAACTACCGGTCTGTATACTCCGTATCTCGGTGCCGGATCTCCGTACCAAAGGCTGTGAGAGTCAACAAAGAAGAAAGAAAGTCCGTGTTCGCGCAAATACGAATCGAAGCCTGGGACATAACCACACTCGGCCAGCCAGATTCCTCTGGGGTCCTTCCCAACATGTCTCCTATAGGAGTCAACTCCGATGCTTATTTGAGCATTTATCGCCTCAGGGAAATTGGTCATCAGAGGTAGAAAACCATGAGTAGCGTTACATGTTACAATCTCCAATTCTCCGCTATCCTGGAACCCTGAGAATTCTCCAACCAGATTGCAGTTGCATTCTTCATAGACTTTCCTAATGTCTTCCAGTTCATGAAGATAATGCGTAGCCAGCCTGTTGGCGGCCGGGTGTTCTGCAGAGGTTCTCGAAATCTCTATTCCTGCAAGCTCAATCGATGATCCAAGATAATTGAGATACTTCTTCTGCAGGTCGTTATTAGCAAGCATTTCCATCAGAGGCGGAGTTATGCTCATCGTCACTTTAAAATTCACTCCGTCACTCCTCAGCCTTCTGAAAGCCTGTAAGAGAGGTATATATGTCTCTGTAATGGCCTCGAACAGCCATCTCTCTTCCATGAAGCTCGGGAAGTCAGGGTGGTTGATAAACGGCAAATGCGCATGGAGCATTAATACGAATCTCCCTCTGCTCATAAAATCATCTCCCGCTTCTGCTCTTCGAGATAGTTTTGATGAACTCTTCAGAAGAAGGATTGCCTGTTGGTCCCGAAGATTTCGTGATTCTCGCACGTCTAGAACTCTCGTGAGAGACTTTCAACTCTTTCCTAGAGCCTTTTCTCAGATCTACCCAGATTTCATTATCGGTAAACTTCGGCGAGTTCCTCGGTGTCCGCGTAATTCCAGATTTAAGAACGCTCTTGAAATGACCGTCAATGTAGTAACCGATCTCGGCAATGTAGTCTGCATCGGGAAAATCAACCTGGAAATACCAGTTGCCCGCATCGATAGAGATGTCAGACTCCTTAAATCTGTGAGCATTCTTTCCATCGTAGATGATGTTAGTAATATCACTGACTCTTACAAGAAGCCTGAATTGAGAGGTCGAAAGATCTCGAGCAGTTCGTTCAGAAAGATCCCACACCACATACACCCAGTAAGGATTCACTGGATGGATAGTAACAAAATCATGAAAGTACGATGATGGGATCTCTGCATTTACTGGCTTGGAAGGGCGGAGGATCTCTGAGGGAGTCTTTGTCGCTGCATCGCTCGAAACATGTTTGCTCTCCTGAGCATGCTTCTTCAGAGCACGAGAGATATCCTTTTTTCCCATAGTTCTCTTAAGGTTAATCCCCATCATTTTCGCGAAACGTCGGAGATCCTGAATCGTCGGGTCGGTACTTAAAAATGATTGAATTTCTTCGTTAATCATGTTGAAAACCTCCTGGGCATGAGTTTCTCCACGAGTAGATGATAACATACTCCAGGAAGATAATTCAAGTGATTACAGTTGACTAAAGGTGATTATTATCAATTTTCTTTCGCAGACAACTTAAATTGGCAGTTTTACGTAATATCTCTTAGCTTATCGACCACGTAGTCAACCATATAGTCGCTATCTACCTGAAACTGCGACCCGTCACTCATTACCCTGACGGTCACTATATCTCTTTCGATTTCTTCCTTTCCGATAATCAGAGAGATCTTCGCTCCGATTCTTGCAGCATGTTTCATTTTGTTTCGCATGTTTCTTTCCATCACGTCAACGTAAGTTGAGACCCCAGCTTTCCGGAGCCTTCTGGCATAATCGAATCCTTTAACACTCTCTTCTCTTCCAAAGGTAAGAACTGCAACTTCTGAGCCTCTTGGGATACCGGCTTTCGAGTTTTCCGATTTGAGAAGCATTACAATTCTCTCAAGACCTATCGCAAAACCAACTGCGGGGCAGCTCTTTCCTCCAATGTACTCAATAAGACCGTCGTATCTACCCCCACCGACTAACTGATCCTGGCTACCTAAAGAAGAGGACCTTACTTCGAAGGCAGTTCTACTGTAATAATCTAGTCCGCGGACCATGAATTGATCAACCTCATACTGAATACCTGCTTTATCGAGGTACCATTGAAGCTCTTCAAAGTGACTTCTACAGTCAACGTCGAGGTAATCAAGAATACTGGGGGCTCCTGCAACCCTTTCTCTATCAACCTTACAGTCAAGAAGTCTTAGGACATTCGTTTCGTACCTACGCTGACAGTCAGAACACATTTCCGGAAGCTTGTCACTGTAGTATTTTTTGAGAGCCGTCTTATAATCCTCTCTGCACTTAGGACAGCCGATAGAGTTTATGAATAACTTCGCTTTGTTCAATCTCAATTCTTTGAGGAAGCTGTAAGCCATCTCAATTATCTCGAAGTCTGCCAAGGGACTTTCAGAGCCAAGTATTTCCGCGCCGAACTGATGAAACTGCCTTAGTCTACCGGCTTGTGGCTTTTCGTAGCGAAACATCGGCCCGTTGTAGAAGAGCTTAATAGGCGACCCGAGGTTCACAAAAGAGTTTTCGATGAATGCTCTGGCCACGCTTGCCGTTCCTTCGGGTCTCAAAGTGATCGACCTGCCGCCTTTGTCTTCAAATGTGTACATCTCCTTCTGGACAACGTCGGTAGATTCACCCACGCTCCTCTGAAAGAGTTCAGTCGCTTCAAAGATTGGCGTTCTGATTTCAGTGAAGGCGTACTTATGAGATATATTCCTTATGGCCTCTTCAACATAATGCCAGTATCCAATGTCTTCATAAGATATGTCCTGAGTTCCCTTTATTCTTGTAATCATGACTTTAAGCATTCCTCCGTCTTCTGAATATGATCTTTCCATCTCTAAGTAGTTTAGTTATAGCATATATTACGACAACGAATTCAAGCCTTCCGAGAAACATTCCTATCGTCTCGGTCCATAGGAGTCCGGCCGGTGCTCCGGGGGACGTTATACCTACCGAAAGGCCAACAGTGCTCAATGCCGAAGCAAACTCAAAGACAGAAAGAGCCATCGAGTTTCCATATGACATCAATATTCCTGTTCCGACTGCATAAGTGAAGAAGTACAATGAAAAGACCAACAGAATCTCTTTGACCAGTGAATCGTCGATATACCTTTTTGTTTCACCTTTCCATATCTCCTGTTTGAGAAGCGCATCCTTTGGAAGGAAATAGCGTCTGATTTCGAGCCAGAGAATCATGATCAGAGCAAACAAACGGTATTGCTTGAGGCCTCCCGAGGTTGAATCAAGGTCTCCACCGAAAATCATCAACAAAACTATCAAATAGATACCGAACTGATTCCAAGGGACAAAGTCCACGGTAGAGAAACCGGTACCTGTTAGAGCAGAAACAGTTTGAAACAGGCCGTGCCGAAATCTTTCTGCGCCCGATGAGTAAACCACCGTAAGAGTACCGGTCATAAGAAGAGGTGTGAAAACAGCAAGAATTACGAACATCAGTTTCGGTTCACCGTTTTTCCAGAAGGCTCTGAAATTCCTCTTCCACAATGCATAATGTATTCCGAATCCGGTGGCACCCAGTATCATCAACACTATAGTGACTATTTCTATGAAGATGCTGTTGAATTCCCCTATTGATCCGGTTCTAGTCGAAAATCCGCCAGTTGCCAGAGCCGTCAAAGAATGATTTACAGCATCGAAGACATTCATTCCAGCTAGCACGTACATCGCGATTCCTGCCAGTGCATATGAACCGTAAATCACTGCTATAGTTCGCGTGGAGCTCTTTATATTCGGAACGAGATTATCCATTCGTCCTTCGGCCTTATAAAGACCGAGCCCCGAAGGTCCGAGAATCGCGGACATCATTATGATTGCAATGCCAGCTCCACCGAAGTACTGCATCAAGCTTCTCCAAAGCAGAAACGTTCCGGGGATTTTTTCAACGTCCACAAGGGTTAGACCAGTCGTTGTCCAACCACTTGTCGACTCAAAAACTGCCTGTGTGAAGTCTAGATAACCCCCGATAACAAAAGGAAGGGCAGACAGTAGAATTGCGATTATCCAGGAGAAGAGGACTACTATCGCGCCCTCTTGAACTGTGATTGCGGAGCCAGGTTTAACTCGCATTGTCATTTTAAGAACAAGTCCCATGACAAAACTCAGAAACGCAGTTACGATGAAGGAAAGACTCTCGGCAAATGTGGAGGGATTCCAAATGCAATATGACAAGGGAATCAGCAATAGTATCGGGAAGAAGATGAAGAGATTCCCCAAGTATCCGAAAACAAGCCTATATCTTTGCTTCAGAATGTTTTGAAACATCTACACCTCTCCCAGGAGAGTTTCAAAGACTGAAGATTGAACGGTTGGACTGCTCAGAACTAGAAGAACATCGCCCCTTTCAATGATTGTATTACCTCTTGGAATGACCACTTCGTCATCCCTGACAATCGCACCTATGACGCTTTCGTCCGGAAGAGGGATATCCTTGATAGCTTCTCCGATTATTGGGGACTTGTCCGTCATCTCTATCCTTAGAATCGAGACTTTCTCCGAAGAAGGAAGGAGGTTCGTAATATGCTCTCTGAAGAGGCTATCTTCAAGAGCAACGCCCAGTATTTCCGTTGGGCTTACAACACTTTTTATTCCCATCTTTTCGAAGACTGCTTTGTTGTCTGGATCATTCACCATAGCTACCGGGCGCTCGATACCATAGACTCTGGAGGCCGTTAGGCACGCAACGAGATTGTCCTGATCATTAGGAGTCAAAGCAACAAAGAGGTCCGATCGATCAAGCTCTAGTTGCTCAAGAATGTATCTTTTGCTGCCATCGCCTCTTACGACCACCGCACGAAGTTTCTTGGCCATTTCGTCACAAAACCGATCGTTCTTATTAACCATCATCACGTTATGACCCTTACTCAGAAATCTCCTTGCCAGGTGATAAGCGATCTTCTCGCCCCCGATAAGCACGATCTTCATTTGTCGTCACCGCCGATGAAGTACAACGCGTTCTTGATGCTTTCAACTGCTAACAGTGTTGGACAAATAACTTCTATCCCAAAATCGGAGAACATCTGGATGTTATTCGGATCATAAGCTCTTGCCACGACTCTTGGAACTTCGAAGTACTCTTTGGCAGACATTGAGATCATCAAGTTAGTATTATCATCCGTAGTGAGAACGAGGGCAACGTCGGCCTTATCAAGTTTGGCTTCCTTCAGTACATCGAGTTCTGTTGCGTCGCCCATTATGTTGAATCCTGTGAATTCGTACGAGAGCGCATTGAAAGAAGACTCGTTTCTATCGACGACAACCACACTGCAACCCATTGAAGAGAGCCAGTTAGCCATTCTCGATCCAAGTCTACCGCAACCGAAGATAACGATGTAATACTCATCCTTCTTGATTGCACCCTTCATGAAAGGCATCTCTTACTCCTCCAGCTTCTTCAGTTCTTCAGAAGCTTCTTTGAAAGCCTCATCAAGAGAAAGTGAGGCTTTAAGATGTTTTGCAGCAAGTTTTGGATTATCTTTGGCCACCAGCAGTGCATAAAGAAAGTGGGGGAATGGTGACCCAGGGAAGTCGGAGAATAGGGCACTCATCAGTGATTCGGCCTTGGCGGTTTGGCCATCTTCGATCAATCTTCTGATTTCCCTCGCGCGCTTATAGATACTGTCTTCTTCTCTCAAGGCAAGTTCAAACGCATCTCTGATTTCCTGAGGTGTGAACGGTTTGGTTAGAAAATCCACTATTCCCGCTTTAAATGCTTTTCTCATTGATTCGGGAGATATGTCTGACGAGACTACTATTACGGGAATTGAATATGCTCTATTCTTAAGTTCCTGGAGGAATTGAATTCCATCCATAGAAGGCAAGCTAAGATCTGTGAATAGGAGGTCTGGCTTTCGTTTCTCAATCTCTTCCAGGGCTTCCTCGGCAGTCACGAAAGTATGGACTTCATTGTCTTCGTTCTCCATGGTCTTCTTGACAATTCGCCTGACATTCAGCTCGTCATCGACCACGTAAACGAGTGCCATGCAATCACCTCCACAACACAAATCATATTACCACATTAAGCTCAAATAGTGTTTGAGAGTTTCCACAAATGGAATTCTTAGAAACTGTTTGTCTCGATTTGTTTCTTTGCGAAGTCAAAAAGAAAGGATATTGCAAAGCCTGATACAATGAGAGGGAGGTTCAATACCTCAATAGTCAATAGGCAACTTGAGATCAGTAATCCCTCGAGCCAGACACTAAACACCACAAGAACCTGGTATATTGAGAGCACATAGGAGAAGAAGCTTCCAACCAACAGATGCGAATACCGTTTTCTTACATTGCTTTTCTTCTCAGCGATTCCGAAAAAGTAGATAGCGGAGTTTATTCCAATGATGATGGCAAGAAACGGATCGCGATCAGTCAGAAGCAATCCGAAAAATGAGTTTATCGCGAGAGCTGCAAAGAGTACTCCACCGAACATAAGCCAGAATGTTATCGACCTGCCTCTCATAGGAATCCCCCAACTACTCTTACGATTAGTGCAACAGTATAGGCAACTGTAAGACTGTAGAAGACGGAGAAGAATACATACTTGTAGCTTCCGGTTTCATTCTTTATCACAGCAAGTGTTGGCATGCACGGAACATACAGAAGTACAAAAACTAGGAAACTCAAAGCTATTTCAGGGGTAATCAACGTTCTTATAGCACCAAGAGAGCTTCCTGAGACGCTAAGATTTCCAAAGAACGTTGTGAGCGATGAAACGATGACTTCTTTCGCGGCTATTCCGAAAACCAAACTGGTTATCATTTCCCACGTGTAACCCAGGGGTATGAAGAGCGGTTCAAGTGATTTCCCAATCATGGCTGCGAAACTCCCTGTCCCTTCTGAGGGAAAGTAACTGAGAAACCATATTACAACAGAGGCGCCAAGTATTATCGTACCAGCCTTTTCGAGAAAGTGACGCCCCTTGTTCCAGGTATAGAGAATTAATGAACTTAGCCTCGGTTTTCTATAACGTGGAAGCTCCATTATCAACGTGGAGGGCTCGCCCTTGAAGAAGAGCTTGTTGATCAGCAGCGCGGAAAGGACCGTTATAACAATACTTAAAACGTACAAAAAGAAAATCACTACACCGGCTCTTGCGCCGAAGAAGGTGCCTGCAATCAAAACATAGACTGGAAGCTTCGCGCTACAAGAGATAAACGGCGAGACAAGAATGGTTACTATTCGCTCTTTTGGTTCAGAGATCGATCTTGTCGACATAATAGATGAAACATTGCATCCAAATCCAAGGAGCATAGACATGAAGGAGCGCCCGCTGAGTTTCATTGAATACATTAGTCTATCAATGACAAAGGCAGCTCTAGGCAAGTAGCCGGTTTCTTCAAGAATTCCAAGCGCTAGGAAAAGTATGAAAATGTTAGGCACGAAAACCAAAACGGCTCCAACGCCTCCTATTATTCCCTCAACAACGAGAGAGCGAAGCCAATCTACGCCGATGAAGCCGCCAAATGCGCGGCCGAGGCCTCCGAGCAGTTCTTCAATCACGATCGATAAGGGTCCTGAGATAGTGAAGGTCAGCTGGAAGACGATGTACATAACCGCAAGGAATATCAAAATCCCAAGAAATCTATGAGTCATAACGTGATCTATTGCTTCGGAAAAATTCCACCCTATCTTTTCTTTACCCTTAACTGATGTGGAAAGGATCCTTTTTATATATTTATAGCGAGTTTCAGCGATTTCCACAGAGAAGTCGTAGTCCAGAGTTATTCCCGTTATTTTTTGAACTTCATAGTCCTTTTCCAGAAGCTTTATCGAAAGCCAACGTTCGTCAAACCCGGCCAGAGAAGGGTTTCCCTTTATTCTCTCTGATAGATCCCTAAGGTGAGCTTCCACTTCATCGGAGAAAAGATAGTGGACATGGCTGCTGCTCTTGGTGCTCTTCACAAGAGTATTCTTCAGCTCTTCGATACCTTCGCCTGTGACCGCCGAGGTAACGACAACCGGAATGCCAAGCTGCTTCGAAAGCTCGTTCTTGTCGATCTCAAAGCCTGCTTTCCTCGCTTCATCGACTGCGTTTACTACAAGAACTACATCTCCGCGAAGCTCAAGAACTTGAAGAAGAAGATAGAGACTTCTTTCCAGGTTGACGGCATCACCTATGACTATTGCGACACCAGGCTTCTCATTCACAAGGAAATCCCTGGCTATTTTTTCATCAAGACTGGTGGCACCCAGAGTGTAAGTGCCTGGCAGATCAACAACATCTATGGTGTGATTGTGATGCCTCATCACTCCGGCTCTCTTTTCAACAGTAACACCGGGCCAGTTCGCAACAACCTGTCTCGAGCCGGTTAGACTGTTAAATATGCTTGTCTTTCCAACGTTTGGGTTTCCTAGAAGCGCTACGGTAATTTCCTTTGAATCGATTCTATCTGGCTGATTTTTCACGGATAAGTTTATCTCTCCCTGACTATGATTCGCATCGCCTGACCTCTCGAAAGCGTTGCATAATTGCCTTTTACGCTGATTTCAATCCGCCTTCCAAGATTATCGATTACTGTAAGTCCTTTGCCTTCTTCGATCCCCAGCAATCGCAGCCTTTCTCTAAATCCCATCCCACCGTTTATGAGACTTACCAAGTAATCTCCTTTGGAAGCGTATGAAAGAGAAATTGAAGATGTCTCTACAAGTATCCACATGGATATATCATCTCTAAGAGTAATATCTGTGCCCTTTATTCTGTAGACTTTTGGATCACCAAAAGGAGCGACTTTGATCAGCTGTATCTCCTCGCCGCTAACAAAACCGAGACCACATAACCGCTCCCTCGTTATCGGGGGAAGCTCTAGTTTTCTGATTTTGCCCTTTTCACCTTCGCACATTCTTGACAGTGGAACAACCATCGAAATCACCATTATTGAGAATTTGTCTCAATAAGATTGTATCATTAAACGGCTACCGCTGCATAGTGAACGATCTGAAAAGAATCCAGGTGGATCGTTCCCAATGACCTAAGTGGATTTTACAGGAGTGAATCAACTACGTATAATTGTGGCAGAAGGAGGGGAGATTGTTGAAGATCTTTCAGGTAGATTCATTTACGGGAGTGCCTTTCGGTGGAAATCCTGCAGGGGTCTGTGTACTTGAAAAGGAAATTGAAGAGAGGCAGTATCTTAACATTGCGGCTGAGATGAATCTTTCCGAGACTGCTTTTGTGAATCCTTTGACGAAGAGTAATACTTTTGGGTTGAGGTGGTTCACTCCTAAGACTGAAGTGAAAATGTGCGGGCACGCCACTCTTGCTACTGCCTGGGTACAGTTCACCGAGCTGGGAATAGAAGGAGAAATCTTCTATGAGACTCTAAGCGGCAGACTGAAGGTTCGGTATGTCGATGGAAAGATAGAGATGGATTTCCCTTCAGATAATCCAGTTAGGGTACCAATCGATGATGCATTGGAGAGTATCATCGGAGTGAAAGGGAAAGGCTACTATTCACCCGCAACGGAAAAACTTCTCTACTTCATACCATCAATCTCTGAGCTCGAAGCGATTTTGCCGGACTTCAATCTTCTTGAGAAGATGGACTTTGGTATTGAAGTCAAGGGTTTGATCGTTACATCTCCCGGCGACCAAAGATATGATTTCTACTCTAGATATTTCGCTCCATGGGTAGGCATAAACGAAGATCCGGTAACCGGATCTGCTCACACAGTTCTAGGTCCTTTCTGGTCCAATCAACTCGGAAAGAGAGTTCTCAAGGCCTGTCAACTCTCTTCTAGAATGGGAGAAATCGAGCTCAGATTATTGGAGGAAAACAGGATTTTAATCCTGGGAGAAGCAGTCACGTTAATAAGGGGCACTATTTCGATCTAGTCCTGTCGGCGCCCAGTTGAATTCTGAGATCATCTTCATCTACTGGCTTTCTTGGATTCACCGTTGCAAAAACCTTTTTAGATGGATCTTCACTTGCCAGTAAAGAAGAGAAGATAGATAAAAGCATGAAAATTGGTCCAAGAGAGAAGCCGGCGACCGCTATGTGACCAGAGGCTCCCCTGTTCGCCATTCCAACTGCAAAAGAGAACCATGCGAAGACGCTTCCCGATAAGACGTCTGCCTTGAAATGGGTGAGGAGTACCGATGGGATAAGCAGAGCGAACAAAAGCAAGACAGAGGTAGCTTCTGAAGAAAAGAAGAAAGAAAGGCTACAGACAAGAATTACAAGACTTAATGAGAAAGTGAGACTTCCAAGGAAGCTTGATCTGATATGCTTCAACAAGTTGCCGTAGTTCATCTTGCTCAGCCTGAAGAGCTGTAAGGACAGGAAGACGATCGGAATTGATAGAATCAGCAATGCGCTACCCACATTTACTGCAGCGAAGAGAATCCAACCGGCAAGCATGGCATAGAGAGAGACAAGCCAGAAGCCGTCAAAAGCAGTTTCTTCGAACTTCCTTACGAAAAGAAAGTGTGCAATGATTAGAATTGGCCACAGAAGGCTCCTCGAAATCGCAGAGAGCAGATATCCATTGCTGTTCGAGGAAATGATTTCCGTCAGGATCACCGCAAGGATGTATGAGAAGACCCATATCGAGAGGAAGATCATTATTGTGCTTTTAGATACTTTCAAGCCACTACCTCCAGTCCAGATAGAAGAATCAGATCATTGTATGGACTCTATCTTCTCAAGTACCAATTGCTCTATTCTTACTAGTTTAGTTAACGCCTCGTCTTTATCTTTCGCTCTAGCATAGATGTAAACCTTCAGTTTGGGCTCTGTTCCCGACGGTCTTATCGCATACCATGAACCATCATCGAAGATGAACTTAATGACATCGGAGATTGGAATCTTCGTTGCGCTCGCTTTTCCGGTACGAAGATCAGTATTAACGCCGCTCAGAAAGTCTATGTAATTCACCACTCTCGAAGTGCCTATCTTAACGGGGTACTCCATCCTATACTCCTTCATAATTCTGTCGACCCTCTTTTGTCCCGATACGCCTTCAAGAATTATTGATATCTGCTTCTCCGAGAAGACACCGTATTTGACATATAGCTCATCGAGTACGTTCAACAATGACTTTCCTCTCTTTAGGAAATAAGCTGCCATCTCACAAAGAAGCATGGATGAAGAAACGGCATCCTTATCTCTTACAAAGCTTCCCGTGACATAACCTATGCTTTCTTCGTATCCGAATATGAATCTCCCCTTTCCACCCTCTTCAATTTCAATGGCTTTTCCGCAGATATTCTTGAATCCAGTCAACGCTTCGAAAGTTCTTACCCCGTACTCTTGCGCAATCGTTTTCGCCATATCTCCCGTTACTATAGACTTAACGATGAAGCCATCTTCAGGTAGAACTCCCTTCTCTTTCATTGATAGAAGAAGATAGCAAACGAGGAGTGCCCCCGTCTGATTCCCGTTAAGTGGTTCATAGTCCTCATTCTTTTTGATCATTACTGCGAGACGATCAGCATCTGGATCAGTTGCAAGAAGCAAATCGGCCTTCTTTTCAAGCCCGAGCTTTCTAGCAAGTGCAAAGGCCCTAACATCTTCAGGATTTGGATAACCAACTGTAGAGAAGTCTGGATCTGGATTCTCCTGTTCAGGAACCACAAAAACATTCTTAAAGCCCCGTTCTCTCAATACACGACGTATCATGACGTTGCCGGTACCATTCAAAGGAGTGAAGACGATTCTAATTGATTTGTCCAGCTCCTCCTCTGAATCTCGAAGGGTAAGTGACAAGACCTTGGAGATGTAGAGATCATCGAGCTCCTTACCCACATCAACCAGCAGTCCATTCCTTCTTGCCTCTTCTAGAGGGATCGTCTTCGGGCCAACAAACAGCTCTGTTTTTCGCATCTGGGTGTAGACTTTGTCGGCCACTTCGGGCAGTACTTGAGCCCCATCTTCCCAGTATAGCTTGTACCCATTGTACTCTTTTGGATTGTGGCTGGCGGTAATCATAATTCCCGCTACTGTTGAGAGTGTAAGAACGGAGAAGGAAAGCAGCGGTGTTGGCCTTATATCATTAAAGAGGTAGACTTTTATTCCATTTGCTGTAAGTACCGATGCAGCAATTTCAGCGAAATCTCTTGACATATGTCTGGAATCGTAGGCGATTACAACACCTCTATCCCTTTGCTCAAGACTTCCGGTCAGAATCAGATTCGCCAATCCCTGCGTTGCTCTGGCAACGTTGTACTTGTTCATCCTGTTGTCGCCAGCGCCTAACTTGCCCCTTAAACCTGCTGTACCAAACTCGAGCTCTTTATAGAAGCGGTCCTTTATCTCGTCGTCACTGTTCGATATAGAGAGCAATTCATTTCGCGTAGGTCCATCGATTTCGGGGCTATTAAGCCACCTCTGATAACGGCTCTTGTAATCCATATCAAGCCTCCTTTTCTCTTTTAACTAATTATATAGTACAACTTACGGGTTGGCATAGCTTATCTTCGGCATACAAGTTCTACAGCTGAAAGAAATCTCCCTATATGAGTCGAATAGTAAGAGTGTTTTGATGCCATCACGGAAAAGCATGCGTTGTATAATCACTAAGGCGGCACTTAACAATTTGGGGGTGTGATTTTGCTCTACAGAAAGATCATGGTTGGAGAGAATCTTGAATCCATGCAGTGCGAGATGTATTTCGAAAGCCTGTTTGATGTCGACTTCGACTATCTGGTCGGTCTTGGAAAGGATATGCCGACGATTCTTTTCATAGATGCAAGCAAATACAGCAAAGATGTTCTAAACGACTGGATCTTTGCATTCACAAACATAATTCTGATTAACAACAACCCGATTCGGGCATTCATTATCAGGGGTTATTCTGAAGAGCTGCAGGAGTTCAAAGGTTACTACCGCGTTGTCAGCAGCTACAAGAGTGCGAGGCAGATAGTTCAGGAGATAGTATCCAGTATCGACGGCAGCCTGGATAAGATAATCGGAAAAAGCAATAGAGTTCTTCAGATGAAGAAGATGATGGTCCTCACTATGTTTTATGACGGCTCAATAATGATTCTCGGAGAGACGGGATCTGGCAAGAATCTACTTGCAGAAGTAATAGCCAAGCTCTCTCCAAGAGGTTCCAGGCCCTTCTATTCGATAAACTGCGCGGCGATACCGGAGAACTTACTGGAAAGCGAGCTCTTTGGGTACAAGAAGGGGGCCTTCACCGGAGCAACTTCCGAAAAAGTTGGTCTTATCGAACAGGCGAACTACGGGACGTTATTTCTAGATGAGATCGGAGACATGCCGCTGAACCTGCAGGCCAAGATACTTGCAATAACAGAAAACCGGGAGTTCTTCAAAATAGGCGCGACAAAACCGATGAAGGTAGATGTTAGGTTCATAACGGCAACGAACAGATATGATGATTCTGCATTAAGAAATGACCTAAGATACAGACTGTCCGCAGTGAAGATAGATCTCCCACCGCTAAGAGAGAGAAAGACGGACATCCCGCTGATTTTTGACGACGTTCTAGAGAAGAAGGGATACCTTGTAAAATTCGATAATATCCCTAAAGAGCTTAAGGAGAGGTTTCTTACCTACAACTACCCAGGCAACGTCAGGGAGTTGATCAACATGGTTGAAGAGTATCTGGCGGTCAACGATGTTGTTCAAGCTTCCGTAAACTCTTCGATGTCGAAAAATGTCAAACTTCTCGCCGAAGAGGCGATGGTGGCTAGAATAGTAAACGGAACAACCTACAAAGACTTTCTCCAGGAAGTCTATAAAAGCGCCTCTCAGGAACTACTCCAACAACGTTCAGAAGTCCTCGGAAACGATATTAACGAACTCTCAAAGGAATTTGGTTTGACTACAAGAAGGATCAGAGATCTCCTTGCTGAGCTTAACAGCTCCGCCAATAATCCAACACGAAGTGATGGAGAAGAGTGAAACCACGATCATCGGACTCTCCTTATGCGAAAATATTAATGTATAATCTCTGGAGTAGGAGGTGTTTTTTTGGCGATACGAAAGCTCAGTCTACCAACAGGGGTTGAAGTCGCCGAGCTTTTCGGAGAGTATGATCGAAAAGCTAAGTATATTCAGAAGAAGCTGGATGTAAGAATTTCGATCATCGGTGATGAGATTTGGATAAAAGGTGAAGATGGAACAGGAATAGATATTGCAGGAAAGATAGTGGATGAACTTGTTCAGATAAGCAGAGATGGCCACCTTGTTGAGTGGAGGGAGTTTGAATATATAGTAGATCAACACCTGCAGTATGACGAGGATGGGGGAAGCTTCAAGGGCGTCTACAACGAAGTAAAGGAAACAACACTGCTTTCAAACAGGATAAGACCGAAAACCATCGGGCAGAAGAACTATATGGAGACGATGAAGGAGAAAGAACTCGTCTTTTCCATTGGTCCTGCTGGGACCGGGAAAACCTATCTTGCTGTAGCTATGGCAGTAGACTTTCTGAAGTCAGGTAAGGTACAAAGGATAATCCTCACTCGACCCGCCGTAGAAGCCGGAGAGAAATTGGGATATCTCCCGGGCACTCTTCTCGATAAGGTAGATCCTTATCTGAGACCTCTCTATGACGCACTCATGGAAATGATACCCGCTGAGAAACTCGCCTACTACAGAGAGAGTTCGATAATCGAAGTCGTCCCTCTTGCCTATATGAGAGGAAGGACTTTGAACAACTCATTCATCATCCTTGACGAGGCTCAAAACACAACCTACCAGCAAATGAAGATGTTCCTTACTAGAATTGGATTTGGTTCGAGAGTAGTTGTGACTGGGGATATTACTCAGATTGACCTTCCTAGAGATTCAGGGTCGGGTTTAGTGGTCATTCAGAAAGTGCTTGGAGATATCCAAACGATCGGCTTCTCATATTTGACCGATCAGGATGTTGTGAGAAACCCTCTTGTTAAGGATATTATAAAGGCATACGATGAGTATGAACGAGAAGAAAAAGACGAAGAATAGTGAAATATCAAAGGTTCAGTTCCCTCTTGAGAGACTTCTGAATGTCAAAGATCTCACAAATTTCGTAGTCTTTCCCATATTCCTAGCACTGCTCAATAGATTGCCGTTCCTTTCGCTTCCTTCAAAACCATTTCTCTACTTCGTGGGTTCGGCGATCTTATGGTACATATTCGCGGAGAGATCCGTCAGAAATAACAGGTATTTCAACCTTCATAGAGCTTATCGGATAACTTTCTTTTCTGTTGTTTCTTTTGGTGTTTTTGTGAATTCTTTTGTACCCTCTCTTGCAGACGAAGCACTTCTACCGGAAATGACACCGATTTTTCTGAGTGTTTCAATTGTGACAGTTCTGATTGGTTACCAGGAGGGGATTGGCAGCGGTCTGTTCATGTCCTTCCTTGCATCTGCGAATCTCGACAACTCTCTTGAAACATTCATACTGTTGTCGGTGGTGGTTCTTGCAACAGCTCTTACCACAAGAGCTATAGAGAGAAGAATTGAGATCGCTAGAGCCGGTTTCGAAGTTAGCTTGATATTTACGGTGGTAAATGGGATCAGAATGTCACTTCAAGGAGAGGCAATTCGTGTGGTCGATCTGTTAATAGCTTTTGCTAATCCCATTCTGTCGTCTGTGATTGTAATTGGAATAATACCCTATCTCGAATACGCAAGCAGGATTTACTCGGATATGGGTTTGCTGGAACTCGGAAATTTATCCCATCCTTTGCTGAAGAATCTGTCGATATACGCGCCAGGGACCTACTATCACAGCATCTCCCTTGCAAATCTCTCTGAAGCTGCCGCGGAGAGGATAGGAGCAAACGCCATACTGGCGAGAGTAGCAGCCTATTTTCACGACATCGGAAAGTCGAAACGTCCGCAGTACTTCACTGAGAACCAGCAAGAGGGGACAAATCCTCACGACAATATCACGCCATCAATGTCAAATCTCGTTATAAATGAACACGTGAAGCAAGGAATCGAACAGGCTAGAAAGTATAGGCTTCCGCTTCTTGTAGAGGACGTAATAAAAGAACATCATGGAACAAGAATAAAGAAATTCTTCTTTCACAAAGCCAAGACGATGGGTCAGGAAGAGAGAAGCGATGACTTCAGATATCCTGGTCCGAAGCCGCAGTTCAAGGAGTCTGGGATAATTATGCTGGCGGATTCCGTTGAAGCAGCGTTCAAGAGTATAAAGAAACCTACTCCCGCAAAGACTCAAGAGCTTGTTGAAGAGGTCGTCAACGGTATCTACAATGAAAGGCAGCTTGATCAAAGTGGATTAGATCTCGATGATCTTGAGAAGATCATTGAAGCTTTCACTAGAGTTCTAATGAGTATGAATCGGCCAAGAATTGAATACCCTAAAGAGGCTACCGAAAAGGTGGTGTCCATCAATGGAGATTCTGATACAAAACAAGACACAGAGGAAGGTAGAAGAGAACATAGTAGTTGACATCGCGGAGAAAGTAATAAGAGCAGAGCTTGGTGATAAAAATCCGGGGGTACTGAACATTCTGCTCACGGGCGATTCGGAAATCAAAAGCATAAACAGGGAATTCAGAAACAAAGATGAATCAACCGATGTTCTTTCTTTCCAGTATGGCTTGGAAGAGGAAACTATTGGTGATATAGTAATCTCGCTTGACAGAATCTCTGAGCAAGCTGCTGAGTTCGACAATTCTTTTGAGGAAGAACTATACTACATTCTCATTCACGGCGTCCTACATGTTCTAGGGTACACTCATGAAGGATACGATAATGGTGGAGAAGAGATGTTTGATCTCCAGAAAGGTTATTTCACGCGCTTTGTTAAGGAGGGATAGGCTTTGTCTGATTTTAGACCATTTAGAGCAGTAAGACCTGCAGAAGGAATGGCGCAAAAGGTGAACTGCCCACCATACGATGTTGTTTCATTTGAAGAAGCGAGAGAGATCGGGAGGAGTCCCGAGAGTTTCATGCATGTGATTAGGGCAGAAATCGACCTTCCAATGGAAACCGATCATTACGCCGACACGATCTATTTGAAGGCAAGGGATAACCTTGATAGAATGATCCGGGATGGAATTCTCGTGCAGGAAGATGAGCCGATGTACTACATCTATTGGCAGAAGATGAAAGACCACGTTCAGATCGGAGTGGTTGGAGGAGCCAGTGTAAATGAATATCAGAAAGACCTCATAAAGAAACATGAGCTAACGAGGCAGGACAAGGAAGAGGACAGAGTTAAACACATAAGAACCACCGGTGCAAATACGGGCATGGTTTTCCTGACGTTCCGAGCAAATGAAGGGCTTGAGACGATTCTTCAGAGATACTCCAAGGAACTGCCATTATCAATGCGTGTTATCGATGAAAATGATGTTGAACATAGACTTTATGCAGTAAAGGAAAGAGAGAAAGTCGATGAACTGAGAGCTGCGTTTTCAAGTGTCGAGTGCATGTATATTGCCGATGGTCATCACAGAGCAGCTTCGTCTTCCAGGGTAAGAGAGCTTTTCAAGAAGGAAAATCCAGCACATACTGGGAACGAAGAATACAACTTTTTCATGGCCGTTGCGTTTCCCCATTCTCATCTAAAGATAATGGACTACAATAGAGTCGTTCAGGATTTGAACGGCATGACCGAATCGCATTTCATCGAAAAGGTAAGCAAGGCTTTCGATGTTGAAGAAGCTCCCGATATTCCATACAGGCCTCTTAAGAGACACGAATTTGGAATGTGTCTGACAGGCAAGTGGTACAGATTGACGGCCCGAGAGGGTACTTTTGATGAAAGCGATCCTGTTTCAAGCCTCGATGTAGACATTCTTCAGAAGAATCTTCTCGATCCCATTCTTGGAATTGACAATCCAAGAGAGGATTCCAGAATCGACTTCGTAGGAGGAATAAGAGGACTGAAGGCTCTTGAGAACAGAATAGCGAATGGCTGGGCGGTCGCGTTCTCAATGTTCCCCACTTCGATGGAGGAGCTTTTGGCTGTCGCCGATCAGGGAAGGATAATGCCTCCGAAATCAACCTGGTTCGAACCAAAACTGCGCAGTGGACTTGTGGTTCATTTACTTAGATGAAAACTGGGGCTCTAATAGTAGCAGGCGGTCTAGGACTGAGAATGCATTCCTCTCTTCCAAAACAGTTTATGCCTCTTTCAGGAAAAGAGATATTCGTCAGATCCGTGGAAGTATTTCACGGATCTGCTTATGTTGATTTCATTGTGCTGATCGTTCACAAAGACTGGCTAGGTCAGGCAAGGAGGATTCTCGAGAAAAGAGGAATAAACTCAGTAAGTGTAGTTTCTGGAGGAGAGACAAGGCAAGAGTCAGTTCAAAACGGGCTTTTGTTCTGCGAAACAATCAGACCAGAGATAGTCATGATCCACGATGCAGCAAGACCTTTCTTTTCGAAAGAGCAAATTCCGGAGATCCT
Source organism: Mesotoga sp. Brook.08.105.5.1 (assembly GCF_002752635.1). NCBI lineage: Bacteria > Thermotogati > Thermotogota > Thermotogae > Kosmotogales > Kosmotogaceae > Mesotoga > Mesotoga sp. Brook.08.105.5.1. Next base: position 2,303 of record NZ_AYTW01000007.1, on the reverse strand, counting down.
TAGACTTATTACACCCGGAACGGGAGTCGTAGTAACTGAGAAAGCAACAGATACAGTCTATCTGGTGGAAGATGAAGTGGTGGTCGACGTTCCTAATAGAAGTAATCTCAGACGGGCAGAGACCCCACAGACCTTCACGTTCTGCGAAATCCTGCAGGCACACAGAAAAGCAGCCGAAGAAGGGATTCATTGCTCAACTGATGATGCGCAACTTTTCATAGGATTTGGCGGCAGAGTGGTTACTGTCGACTCGATCGCTCCAAACCCAAAGATAACTACTCCTCTCGACTTCAAAATGGCCGAGCTACTGATAAATAGAGAATATGACTTCAATAGAAGAGACTAATACTCACTCAAAGAGAATTCGGGCACGGAATCCGAGAGCTTGAAAAGCGCCTCTATGCTTCTTCCGAAAAAGATACTATCAAAGAAGAACTTCACCGCGCTGTCCAGGTAATTTACCGCGTCTCTCTTGTTCATGAACCTTCCTGTCTCGCCGAAGAAGTAAGTTAGTGGAGAGAGATTTCTGACCATTGCAAAGTCGACATGTCTCATGCCGCTTATGCTTAAGTTGTAGTTCGATTTGGCAGAATCTTTCGAAACCATTGAAAGAAACTCGCCATTGACACCGGATTCCCATTCACTTGAAGTCATCAATAATACTGGATTTGAAAGCCCTGAAACCAATTCCTCAATGGTGAAGCCTTCAAGGGTAGGATCGGCCAGGACCATCGGAACTTCTTCGTTTGAAAGCGCGTACCGTAAGGCAACGCTCCCGCCTCCGGAATGGCCGTAGAGACCGATGTCCTCCATATTCAATCTTTCATAGAAATCTGAATAAGGATCTTCATTCATCTCTTTTAGAAACTCAATTACATAGTCTATATCACGAGAAAGATACTCCGACAGAAACCTGAGCTTATTCTCTCTTGTGCCTTCAGGCAAACCGTCAAGAAGGTCGTTTCCCAAAAAATAGTAGACGTTATTGTCCGAAAATGTCACTACTGCACAGGCGCCCGGGTGCTCTATTCCTGCGACAAGATATCCGCTGCTAGCCAGGGACTCGGCCAGGGAGGTATGTAATTCACTTATTGACGACCAACCGAGAAGCAATATGATAATGGGCCAGCCAGACGAGTTCATGGATGGAGGCGCGCCTATGAACGAATTAGTTCGTACTCGGTATAGATGCTCGAACAGTCCCTTCGGGTAACCGGTCATTATCTCGAACCCCTCAAAGATAATCGGATCATTGTCTATCCAACCCTTTCTTTCATAACCGGAAATCTCATCTGCCGGATACCAGATATCCAGACCTATCTTCGTTGAATCCGAGTAGCTTATTCCAGCAACTCCAATCGGTTCGGGATTCGTCACTTCGAAAGAACGAAAACCGACCTTATGAGGTCCGTCAGGTACGGGCATGTGATTCAACGGGAAGAGATAGTCTAAAAGAGCAAGAGTTCCCAAAAGAATTCCAAGAATAGCATAGACGGTTGCGTTACCCACTTTCGATCTCAAAGACTCACCTCCCCTGCAGAAGCTGCAAGAATTCCAGACATTATCGCGATTCTTGATTATACCAAGATTGATTTATGGACGTAATGCATGTGAGACAGCAGTTGGAAGACACAATGCTGCCTTCGGCAGGAGGCGAGGCCGACTTCGTCGGGAAGTGAGGCTGGGAAGTACATCCCAGGAAGTGATGCCCGGAGGAGCATCCGGGGAAGTGATGCTGCTGCGCAGGAGGGAAATAAATGCCAGTCACCTTCGGTGGCCAGTCTTTTCTTCGCAAAGGCCAGTCTGCTGCGCAGGCCAGTCCGGCTTGCGCCGGCCGGAAGAGCCTAGTCTAGGAACGGGTTACTAAGTGCGGGTTAGAAAGATCGGGTTGATAGAAGCGGGTTATCGAGACTTGGTTAGGAAGAGCAGATCCCGTGCAGGTTCTGTCTCTTTTTTTGTGTAAACCCCTTTTTTGTAATGGGTTTAAGAATCAGCTTATGTACTTAGCTAATCTTTCATACTTTATCACAAGTTGAGTAAGGATCTTTGACCATTCAAGGGTTCTTACTGTCCATTTCTTTGTTATATTTATTATTGCTAGATAAGCCATCTTTAAGAGAGAAGTATCCGTAGGAAAGACTCCCTTATTCTTCGTTACCTTCCTCAGTTGTCTATTAACTGATTCAATGGGATTAGTTGTATAAACCAATCTTCTCAGTTCCTCTGGATATTGAAAGAAGGTTGAGAGAGATTCCCAGTTTTCCTTCCAGCTTTTTATTGACAAGTGGTATTTGTCCTGTCTT